>JBQGEN010000080.1:0-22252 GCA_052039615.1 Sideroxyarcus sp.
ATCTGGGGCATCACCGCGCGCAACCGCGAGCAGAACTTCGTGCTCAACCTGCTGATGAACCCGGAGATCGACTTCGTCACGCTGCTGGGACAGGCCGGCACCGGCAAGACCCTGCTCACGCTGGCGGCAGGTCTGATGCAGACGCTGGAGACCAAGCTCTATTCGGAGATCATCATGACCCGCGTCACCGTGCCGGTGGGCGAGGACATCGGTTTCCTGCCGGGCACCGAGGAAGAGAAGATGACGCCGTGGATGGGTGCGCTGGAGGACAACCTCGACGTGCTGAACCAGTCTACCGACGAAGGCGGCGAATGGGGCCGCGCCGCGACGCGCGACCTGATCCGCAGCCGCATCAAGGTCAAGTCGCTCAACTTCATGCGCGGCCGCACCTTCCTCAACAAGTACCTCATCATCGACGAGGCGCAGAACCTGACACCCAAGCAGATGAAGACACTCATCACCCGCGCCGGCCCCGGCACCAAGGTGGTGTGCATGGGCAACATCGCGCAGATCGACACCCCCTACCTCACGGAAGGCAGCTCGGGTCTGACCTATGTGGTGGACCGCTTCAAGGGCTGGGACCATAGCGGCCATGTCACGCTGCAGCGCGGCGAACGTTCGCGCCTGGCCGACCACGCCGCGGAAGTATTGTGAAGCTGCTCGGTACCAACACCAGTCCCTATGTGCGCAAGGCGCGCCTGGTGCTGCTGGAAAAGAACATCCCGCACGCCTACGTCATCGATCCGCCGAGCGAGCCGGGCAGCCAGGTGGCACGCGTCAATCCGCTCGGCCGCATCCCCGCGCTCATTCTCGACGACGAGACCTGCGTGTTCGATTCGCCGGTGATCGCCGAATACGCCGACACGCTGAACGACACCCCGATCCTGATCCCGCGCCACGACGCGCTGGCAAGAATGCGCGTCAAGCGCTGGGAAGCGCTGGCCGACGGCATCATGGATTCCGCCATCGTCGTGCGCAACGAACGCGTGCGACCGGCTGCGCGGCAGGAGCAGGACATACTCGACCTGCATCTGACGGCCATCACGCGCGCGCTGGCCCATATCGCCGAACAACTGGGCAAGCGCGAATGGTGCGAAGGCAACAGCATCACGCTGGCCGATCTGGCGCTGGTGAGCGCGCTGGCCTATCTCGACCTACGCCAGCCGGAACGCGACTGGCGCAGTGCCCACCCCAACCTGGCCGCGTGGTTCAACCGGCTGAGCACGCGCCCCAGCGTCAAGACCTCCCTGGCGGAAAAATCATGAGCGATATCGAAAAGACCGACGACGAGTGGCGCGAGGAACTGACGCCGGAACAATATGAGGTATGCCGCCAATGCGGCACCGAACCCGCCTTCACCGGCGAATACTGGGATTGCCACGACATCGGCACCTACCGCTGCGTGTGCTGCGGCGCGCCGCTGTTCGACTCGGAGACCAAATACGAATCGGGCACCGGCTGGCCGAGTTTCTGGCAGCCGATCGACGAAGAGGCCGTCACCTACAACGACGACGATCCGACGGGCATGGGCCGCATCGAGGTCACCTGTTCCAACTGCGGCGCCCATCTCGGCCACGTGTTCGATGACGGGCCCGATCCCACCGGACTGCGTTACTGCATCAACTCCACTTCACTCGCACTCGATAGAAAGTAAAGCAACAATGAAACTGCTGTTCGACCTGTTCCCCGTCATCCTGTTCTTCGCCGTGTTCAAGCTGTTCGGCGTGTTCGCCGCCACCGCAACCGCCATCGCCGCCACCTTCGCGCAGGTCGCCTGGGTGAAACACCGCCACGGCAAGGTCGATACCATGCTGTGGGTGAGCTTGGGCATCATCACTGTGTTCGGCGGCGCGACGCTGCTGCTGCACGACGAGACCTTCATCAAATGGAAGCCGACCGTGCTGTACTGGTTCTTCTCCGCCTCGCTGCTGCTCGCGCCCATCCTGTTCAAGAAGAACCTGATGCGCGCTCTGCTGCAGGAAAAGATGAATCTGCCCGACCCGGTGTGGCGCAACCTGAACCTGTCGTGGGCCGGCTTCTTCGGCGTGCTCGGCGTGCTCAATCTGTACGTCGCATACACCTTCTCCACCGACACCTGGGTCAATTTCAAACTGTTCGGCGCCACCGGTCTGATGCTGGTGTTCATCTTCGCGCAGGCGGCACTGCTGGCGAAGCATGTGGAAGAGGACAAGAAGGAGAACCAGTGATGTCTGCCCTCTCCTCAATCCTCTCCCGCAAGCGGGAGAGGAGGCAACCGCGCCTTCCCCTCTTGGGGAAGTCCAGAATGGACCGCAGGAGCGCAAGGGGTCACGGAAGTAACAAATTCGCAGGAGATTTTTAGTGTTATACGCCATCTTCGGAAACGACGTCCCCGACAGTTTGGAGAAGCGCAAGGCCGCGCGCCCCGCGCATCTGGCGCGCCTGCAGGCCTTGCAGGACGAGGGCCGCTTGCTGCTGGCCGGCCCCTTCCCCGCCGTGGACGCCGCCGACCCCGGCCTGGCGGGCTTCACCGGCAGCCTCATCGTCGCCGAGTTCGCCTCGCTCGAAGCGGCCGAGGCATGGGCAGCGGCCGATCCCTACGTGGCAGCAGGGGTATATGCGCAGGTCGCGGTCCGTCCGTTCCGCAAGGTTTTTCCCGCCTGAGCCGTGCTATATTGCGCCTCGGGTATTTTCCGAACCACCCCAACCTTCAACCTTCAAAGGAAAGAAACATGCTGAAATTTTCCAAATTCGCTCTGCTGTCGGCATTGCTGGCATTCGCCGCCAGCGCGCAAGCTGCCGATGACAAGCCTGAAGTGCTGGTGAACGGCGTCTCCATCCCGAAAGCGCGCGTGGACATGCGCGTCAAGGCCGCTGCACAGCAAGGCCAGCCGGAAAGCGAAGAGATGCGCAAAGCGATCCGCGAAGACCTCATCAATCTGGAAGTGATCTCGCAAGCTGCCGCCAAGAACGGCCTGGACAAGCAGACCGACACCGTCCAGCAACTCGAACTGGCACGCCAGTCCATCCTGGCCGGCGCATTCGTGCAGGACTACGTGAAGACCCACCCGATCGCCGAAGACGAGCTGAAGCAGGACTATGAAGCCATGAAGGCGCGCATCGGCAGCAAGGAATACAAGCTCTCGCACATCCTGGTCGAGACCGAGGATGATGCCAAAAAGGTGGCCGCTGACCTGAAGAAGAAAGGCGCCAAATTCGGCACCATCGCCAAGAGCAAGAGCAAGGATCCCGGCTCCAAGGACAAGGGCGGCGACCTGGACTGGTCCGTTCCTTCCGGCTACGTGCAGCCTTTCGCGGAAGCGATCCTTAAATTGAAAAAAGGCGAAGTCAGTTCTCCGGTGCAGACGCAATTCGGCTGGCACATCATCAAGCTGGAAGACACGCGCGAATTGAAAGTGCCGACCTTCGAGGAGATGAAGCCCAATCTGGAGAAACGCAAGCAGCAGGAATCCATCCAGAAGCTCATCGCGGAACTGCGCGGCAAGGCCAAGATCGAGTAATCGGTTCCGTCCGCAACACAAAGGCGACCCGCTGCGGTCGCCTTTTTCATGCGTGCTCGTCCGCCGGACATCCCGACGTTGACATGCGCCTGCCCGCTCCTCTAGAGTCTGAGGCCCGCAAACGCACGCGCATCCGCGCCAGTTTCAGCCATGAAAGCCGACGGCATGCCCGTCCCTGATAATCACCGTTGGACGAGCAGATGAAGAAGACCGCGAACCATTCCCTCCTCGCACTGCAATTGTTGCTGGCCGCCAACGCCTGTGCGACGGCCGACAACGATGCGCGCCTGAAGACCTGTCTGGAGATGCAGGGTACGGCGCCGTCCGGGCAGGCGCTCGAATGCTACAACCGGATAGCGCAGGAGCAGCTGGCGCAGAGCGGGCAGGAACGACCGCCCGCACCATCCGCAACGCGCAACCGTTCGCTCGCCGCGGAGTGGACGCCAACCGGCGAACTCCTGCGTGTCCATAAGCAGAACTACTTTCTGGTGTATTCCCGTTCCTCCCGCCCCAACGACGCGCCGACCAGCCCCAATCCCGCCAACCAGGTCGCGGCGTCATATCCGCTGGACAACGAGGAGATGAAATTCCAGATCAGCATCAAGGGCCACATGCTGGGAGAGAACAGGCACACGCTATGGTTCGGCTACACGCAGCTGTCGTTCTATCAGATCTACGATACCGCGCATTCCAACCCGTTCCGGGAGAGCAACTACGAACCCGAACTCGTCTACTCCTTCCGTCCGGAGCATCCGGTGCCGCGGGGAGCGATGAACGCGAGCGTGCTGAATGCCGGATTCGTGCACCAGTCGAACGGCCAGACGCTGCCGCGTTCGCGCAGCTGGAACCGGCTTTACATCCAGGTCGGGCTGGAAAAGGATCTCGGCGACAACGGCAAACTGGCGCTGCTGCCGCGCTGGTGGAAAAGGCTGGGCGGCGGCGGCAGCGACGACGACAATCCGGACATCACGCGCTACCTCGGCTATGGCGATCTGGAAGCCCGCTATTACAACGGCAAGCTGGTCTTGTCCGCCCTCGCCCGCAGGCATTCACTGCAACTGGACCTGGCGTTCGAAGCGCCGGAGCTGCTCGGCATCCGGCTCAAGAACTCCGATCTCCACCTGCAACTTTTCGACGGTTATGGCGAAAGCCTGATCGACTACAATCAGCGCCACCGCACCGTCGGCTTCGGCATCTCGCTGCCGTTCGAATGAGCGCTCACGCCGCGGGCCAGGCCAGTTCCACCGCCTCGCAGTTTGCCAGCTTCGTGTGCGCCACCCGCTCCGGCGCCTCGCTCGTCAGGCACAGCGCCGCCACGATGGGGTTCTCGTGCGACACTGCGAGCACTGTGCCGTGCGGGTGGCGTGCCGCGACCTCGTCCAGAAAACCGCGCAGGCGCTCCATCTGTTCGAGGAAGGATTCGCCCAGCGGCGGCTTGATGCGCAGATAGTCGGCGCGCACGTAGTCGTTGAACACATCCACA
This sequence comes from Sideroxyarcus sp., assembly GCA_052039615.1. Classification (GTDB taxonomy): domain Bacteria; phylum Pseudomonadota; class Gammaproteobacteria; order Burkholderiales; family Gallionellaceae; genus Sideroxyarcus. The sequence continues at coordinate 4,984 of JBQGEN010000080.1, forward strand.
TGCTGGCCATCCATGCCGGAGCGGCGCTCGTTCAGGCGCGCCTCGATGCGCAACTTCAGGTCGTGGTGGCGCAGCAGGATGGCGGCAGTCTGTTGCGCACGCGGGAATTCGGAAGCATAGGCATGGGTGAACGGCACATCGCGCAGACGTTCCGCCGCCGCTCCCGCCTGCGCGCGGCCCTTCGCGGTCAGGTTGACGATGCGCCGCGGGTCGTCGTTGATCTCATGAACGACGTTGCCCTCGCTCTCGCCGTGGCGTACCAGAACGATCTTCATGCGCTCAGAGCCCGCGGCTCTTCTTGATCAGGTCATAGGCGAGCTGGATCTCCTTTGCCTGCTCGGTCGCCATCCTGATCATGTCTTCCGGCACGCCCTGCCCCATCAGCTTATCCGGATGGTATTGGCTCATCAGCTTGCGCCAGGCGCGCTTGACCTCGGCATCGGTGCTGTCGCGGGTCACACCCAACGCCTTGTAGGCGTCATCCAGCGCCGCCGCCGTGGTGACCTGTCCGCCCGCGAAATGGGACTGGTTCAGCACCATGTCCACCAGGTGCTTGAACGCGGCCGGACCGTAGCCGAGGCGGCCCGCCATCTCCGACAGCAGCGCCTCTTCCGCCGGATGGAAATGCCCGTCCGCCAGGGCCATCACGATCAGATAGACCAGCAGCACGTCCTTCAGATTCCTGGTGTGCCCGCACACCGCCATGAAGCGCTGCAGGGCCGGCTCGATATCGAAGGCCGGATCGGCGCCTTTCTTGAACCAGCCGATGGCCAGCTGCCGGTGTTCCGCCGTCATGCCCAGCTTCTGCATGAACTCCTCGACGTGATCGATCTCGTGTTGCGACACGTGCCCGTCCGCCTTCGCCAGCTTGCCCATGGCGATGAACACCGTCTCCAGGAACACCGCCTGACGCACCGCGTTCTGCAGCGGGTTCAGCGCGCCCTGGCCGAACGCGCGCACGCGATCGATGATGGCGCCGAGGATGAGTCCGGGCAACACGCCCCACCATCCGAAAAAGTAATAACCCGCAGCAATAGCGATGAGCTTGAACAAGGCGACTCCAGAGAAGATCGAAACGAGGACCCGCATTATACCCGCGCCCGACATTGACAGCCCCCGGCGCCCCCGCCTACAGTTCGCCCACCTGCCCGTCCCACGCATACCTCTCGCGGAGACCGCCATCGTGAGCAAACTGTTTTCCCCGATCACCCTTGGCAACCTGTACCTGGACAACCGCATCGTCATCGCGCCCATGTGCCAGTATTCCGCCACCGAAGGCCGCGCCAGCGACTGGCACGTGATCCATCTGGGCCAGCTCGCCCTGTCCGGCGCGGGACTCCTGATCGTCGAGGCCACCGCAGTGTCACCCGAAGGCCGTATCTCGCCGCGCGACCTCGGGCTGTGGTCCGACGACACGGAGGCGGCGCTGGCGCACGTGCTGCAAGCGCTGCGCAAATATTCGCCGATGCCGCTCGCCATCCAGCTGGCGCACGCCGGGCGCAAGGCCTCCACCCAGGTGCCATGGCAGGGCGGCCACGCCCTCATGCCGGCGCAGGGCGGCTGGCAGACCGTCGCCCCCTCCGCGCTGCCTTTCGCTGCCGACTATCCGCGGCCGCAGGCGCTGGATGCAGCCGCGATGCAGCGCATCCGCGACGATTTCGTGGCCGCGGCGCAGCGCGCGCACCGCATCGGTTTCGACGCCATCGAACTGCATGCGGCCCACGGCTATCTGCTGCACCAGTTCCTCTCGCCGCTCTCGAACACGCGCGACGACCGCTATGGCGGATCGCTCGAAAACCGCATGCGCTTCCCGCTCGAGGTCTTCGCCGCCATTCGCGCCGGGCTGCCGCAGGACAAGCCGCTCGGTGTCCGCATCTCCGCCACAGACTGGCTGGACGGCGGCTGGGACATCGAGCAGAGCGTGGTGCTCGCCGAGGAACTGCAGCACCGCGGCTGTTCATTCATCCATGTGTCGAGCGGCGGACTGTCACCCGCGCAGAAAGTCGCGCCGGCAGCGGGCTATCAGGTCCCCTTCGCCGAGAGGATCAAACGCGAGACGGGCCTGCCCACCATCGCCGTCGGCATGATCACGGATGCGGAATACGCCGAGGGCATCGTCGCTTCGGGACAGGCGGACATGGTGGCGCTGGCGCGTGGCATGCTGTACGACCCGCACTGGCCATGGCACGCCGCGGCCAGGCTCGGTGCACAGGTGCGTCCGCCCAGGCAGTACCTGCGCGCGCAGCCGCAGGATGTGCAAAACTTGTTCAAGTCGCAATGACCGCGATCCGGTTCAGACCAAGCCACCCGCAAGGAGTCGTCCCATGACCAAATCCAGCCGCCAGATTCCGCGCAAACACCCGGCGTTCGCGCGCAACGTCGTGCCCGATCGTCTCGACCTGCGCGACCGCCCGTACCAGCCCGCCATCGCGATCACGCCGGGGCCGACGCTCGCCCCCCGCTACGACCTGCCCGTGCTGGACCAGGGCCGGAGCAACGCCTGCACCGGCTTCGCACTGGCGAGCGTGGTGTATCACCTGCAGCGCGCGGCGGGACGCAAGGCCGGCGAGGCGGTCGTTTCGCCGCACATGCTGTATTCCATGGCGCGGCGCTACGACGAGTTCCCGGGCAACCCGAACGCGGACAGCGGATCGAGCCTGCGCGGCGCGATGAAGGGCTGGTACAAGCACGGCGCCTGCGCCGGCAAACTGTGGACCGGCCCGGACATGCCCACCGCCCCGGTCCGGAGCGCCAGGCAGGACTGGTGGCTGGACGCCGCGCGCCGCCCGCTCGGTGCGTATTACCGCGTAGACCCCCGTTCCATCGCCGACATGCATGTGGCGTTGAACGAGGCCGGCATCCTGTATGCCAGCACCGCCTGCCACGCGGGCTGGGACGCGGGCTTCGACGCCGCGACCGGCAAGTCCGCGGACGACTACTGGCGCATCCCCGCGCAAAAGGCGTTGCCCGGCGACGGCGGCCATGCCTTCGTCATCGTCGGCTACAACAGACAGGGCTTCATCGTCCAGAACTCGTGGGACACCGGCTGGGGCAGCGGCGGGCGCGCCATACTCGGCTACGAGGATTGGCTGGAGAACGCCATGGATTGCTGGGTGGCGCAGATCGGCGTGGTCACCGACCTGCACGAGGCCATCGCGCGCTCCACCAGCCTGCGCTTTGAAAACGGCAAGGTGCAGCTGTCCGGCAATGCCGTGCTCGCCGCGCGCGAGATTAGCCCCTTCATCATCGACATGGAGAACAATGGCAGGCTCAGCAGCACCGGGACCTTCCGCACCCAGCCCTCGGACGTCACCGCGCTGGTCACGCAACATCTGGCGCAGGCGCGCTCGGCCTGGGGCCTGCCGCCCGGTGCCGCGATGGACATCGCCATCTATGCGCACGGCGGACTCACCGATGAGGGAGCCGCCGCGGAAACGGCCGCCAAATGGATCCCCGCCCTGTACGACAACCGCATCTTCCCCATCTTCCTGATGTGGGAGACCGGCGCGCTCGACACCCTGAAGAACCGCGTGGAAGACCTGCTCCGCGGGCAGCCGCGCCCCACCGGCGGCTTCTGGGACAGCGCGCGCAACTGGTACAACGAAAGGCTGGAGCGCTTGTTCGTCAAGCCCGGCAGCATGATCTGGGGCGAGATGAAACAGAACGCCGACGCGCTCAGCGGCGCGCCGGACAGCGGCGGCGTCATGCTCTTCAACGCCTGCCAGCGCTCGCCGTGGTTCAAGGACCCGACCAAAGTGCGCCTGCACCTCATCGGCCATTCCGCCGGCTCCATCGTGCACAGCCACATCGTCGAGCGTCTGGGCGGGCTGGGCTGGAACTTCGAGAGCGTGAATTTCATGGCCCCGGCGGTGCGCATGGACGTGTTCAAGCAGAAGGTCGTGCCCGCCATCCGGAGCGGGCGAGTGAAGCGCTACCACCAGTTCCATCTGGAGGAAGCCATGGAGCAGAAAGACCCGACCTGCCAGGCGCTGCTAGGCTATGGCCGCTCCCTGCTGTATCTGGTCTCGCAGTCGTTCGAGAACGGCACGGTCACGCCCATCCTCGGCATGCAGCGCTATTTCGAGCAGGAGACGCAACTGACGGGCCTCGCCAACGTCAGGGCATGGACCGCGCCCGGCGACGCAACCAAAAGCACCACCCACGGCGGATTCGACGAAGACGATGCCACCCTGCGGCACATCATCGCGCTGATCCATGGCAAGGCAGTGCCGTGAACCGGGCGGGGCGAACATGGTGAGCGCGGGCCGGGCACGCAAAGCGATCCTTGCGCTATTGCTGTTCGCCTTTCCCTGCGCGCATGCCCGCGACTTCGACCCGTGGGACGAAGATGCGCCCGCGCGCGCCAAACCCGGCTTCCAGGCGGTGCAGCGCCTCGGCTTCACGCTGGGCGGAGACGCCATCTCCAAGATCACCTATCCGGACGGGGCGATCAGGGAGATCAGCGCGGGCGGGCTGAACCAGGTCGGTTTCGGCATACTCTACCTGTGGGACGTCGTGCCGCTCTCCGTGGCGCTGACCCTCAACTACCACTACGACTCCGACTACAACGATAACGACAATGCCTCTTTCCGGCGCGTCCCGCACGAAGCGCTGGCCTATGTCAACGGCCCCGGCCACTTCCGCTTCGGCGGTGGCGTGCGTTACGTCTATTCCGCCCGCGCGGCCTCCACCATCAACGGCGTGGCCGAAAAGACCACATTCAAGAACACGCGCGGCAGCGTAGTCGAGATCGGTTATCAGGTGCGCCCCTACGGCTGGGTCAGCCTGCGCCACGTGCAGGAGACCTACCAGGTCGAGACCTACACCACCTCGGGCACGCCCCCGTCCGCCATCGCCCCCTACAACGGCAACCACACCGGGCTATTCGTCAGTTACGAATACTGAGCCGCGACGGTTCAACGCTTTTTTACATGCAGTTCCGGGTGGTTGATGAGGTCGTATTCGAGCGCATTGGCCAGGCTGTCCACCAGCGATTCCTGCAGCCGGGGCGTGAGGTCGTCGGCCGTGGCGACCGCCGCCTGATAGGTGGCCTGCGTGATCTGGTGACCGTCCGCGTCGAACGCGGCGACGTGCACCCTGGTGGCATCGGTCCAGTACTCGATGCTCACCACGGTCCCGTCTCCGAGACGGAATTCATTCCTGTTCAGTTTGTGCCGGGTCATCTGGAGCTCCTTTCTTTCGACGGTTGGATCGCCATGCGCGCTGGCGGGCAAGGGCTGCAAGCAACGGCTCCAGCCCGCATCCTGAGCCAGAAACGCCCGCCGGGGAATACGCTGGATTGCTTAGGGGCTTAGCCGGGCAACAGGCGCCGCTTCCCGGCCGTCTACTCCAGCGTCGCTTCCTCGACGAGGACCTTGTAGGAATATCCGGCGCCGAAATCCATGTCGGTGCGGACGATGCCCCTGGCCGTCACGATCTCGCCGATGCCGGCCTCGTCGGCGGTCGTCACCAGCAGGTCGTTGGTGTTGTCCAGGGCGGAGCCGGTGCCGTCGCGCAGATGGAGCCAGTTGCGGCCCATGATTTGCGGGTTGTATTTCACGACCTTGCCGCGCACCAGGATCGTCTGGTCCCGGAGCTCGTCGCCCCTGGTCATGACCTCCGCAACGGTCCGCGCATTCGCGCCGCGGGCCTTGGGAACATCGATGTCGCCGGTGAAGGTCATCTTCGTGTGCATAGGGTAAGCCGTGCCCGCGTCACGGCTGCCGGTCGCTGCGGTTGGAGCGCCATGCAGGCCTAGGGGTTCGCCGGCCCAAACGAATGAAGCAGTCACCATCATGCAGATCGTCAACAGAACGTTCATGTCTGGGTCCTCCTTCGAGCACGTGCGAAAAGTGTAACAGGACCGGCGCCGATAGTGGAGCACCTGCTAAAACAGCCCTCCCCCCGCATTTTTTTCGTTCCATGTACGCTCCCTGTCCTCCGCGAGCCGGGAACATGCCGCCCCCCACGTCCTCATTGACAGCCCCCGACGACCTCCCCTACAGTTCGTCCGCTTGCAGGATCACGCATGCACATCGCGCCGCACGCACGGCGCGAGGCTCGCGGCGATATCCCCAGATCAGGAGCTGGTGCAAGACCGACATCCCCCGCCTGCGGGGAAACAGCGCGCAGCATGACCAGTTCGACCAAGGGGAGCCACTTGAACGCGAGTCTCAGCAAGCACACACCGCCCGGATCAGAACGATCGGGCCCGGCCTCTCGTTGCGGCGCGCATCGCCCGAAGCAGGCGCTCGAACGCTCTCATGCCTCTTTGCCGGACTAATGGCAGAGCCGTTCGTTCGCGATAAGGGCAAGCCCCGCACACAGCTCACCCTGATGTTGCTGCTGGCCCTGGCCTATTTTGCCGGCGCCAAACTCGGCCTGTGTTTCCCGACCCATGACAGCCACATCACCCTGTTCTGGCTGCCCACCGGCATGGCCACGGCGATCCTGTTGCGCTGGGGCTCGCCGTACATGCTCGGCGGCATCTTCCTCGGCGCCCTCCTGTTCGAACTCTCTCTCGACACCGCCCTCCCGCCCGCGCTGCTGAGCGCGGCGGGCAACACGCTCGCCCCGCTGACAGCGGCATGGCTGCTGCGGCGCTGGCGCTTCGACCCGTTCTTTTCGCGGCAGTACGATCTGCTGGCCCTGGTCGGGGCGGCGGCATTGAGCACGCCGCTGCCGGCCGCGATCGGCATCGGCGCCCTGTGGCTGGGCGGCCTGCTGCAGCCGGCCGGCATGCCGCTCGCCTGGATGAACTGGTGGCTGGGAGACCTGATGAGCATCTTGCTGGTCGGCCCCCTGTTGCTGAGCATCAGCAAGGCCAGCCTCGAAGAGATGCGGCGACGGCCTGCCGGCGTGGTGCTGTGCGCGGTCCTGCTGCTCGTTTCCGCGTCACTGGCTTTCCTCGTCACTTTCGAGAACCACATCCTGCCGCTCGCCTTCCTCCCCTTGCCGCTGGTCCTGTGGGCGGCGCTGCGTCTGGGCGCGACCGGAGCCTCGCTTTCCGTGCTGGCCCTGTCCCTGCTCACCGCCTTCGGCACCGCGACGGACAAAGGCGTCTTCGGCACCTTGCCGGCGGCCGAAGGGATGTATCTGGCCTGGCTCTACATGTTCGTCGTGGCACTGATCGGCCTGCTGGCAACGACCCTGCTGGGTGAGCGCAAGAAGATCGAGGAATCGCTGCAGCACGCGAATGAACTGCTGCATGAAACGCAATCCATTGCCAGGATCGGAAGCTGGCGGCTCAACCTGCAAAACGATGCGCTGCTGTGGTCGGACGAGAGCTATCGCATCTTCGGCGTCCCGCCCGGCACGCCGATGACCTATCACGCGTTCCTTGCCATCGTGCATCCGGACGACAGGGCTCGGGTCGATGCTGCCTGGCAGGCGGCACTGCAGGGGGCTCCTTATCGTATCCAGCATCGCATCGTCGTCGACGGCGAGACGCGCTGGGTGGAGGAGCGGGCGCGCCTGGAACTGGATGCGGCAGGCAAGGTGCGCACCGACACCGGCTGTGTGCAGGACATCACCGACAGCAAGGAGGCGCAACAACGCATCCGGCACAGCGAATCGCGCTACAAGACCCTGCTGCAGCAGGCCGCCGACGCCCTGTTCGTCCATGATTTCGACGGCCGCATCGTCGAGGCCAACCAGCACGCTTGCGACATCCTGGGCTACGACAGCGAAGAGCTGTGCCGGATGACAATCGCCGACATCTCGCCCGGCTTCGATCTCGCCCATAAGCGCCAGACCTGGGAACAGCTCGAACCGGGGCGGCCGATCTCCTTCATTTCCTCCCATCGCCGCAAGGATGGCAGCGTGTTCCCGGTCGAAGTGCGCCTGGCGGCGCTTGCCGTGGACAACCAGAAGCTGATCATGGCGCTGGCGAGCGACATCACCGAGCGCCAGCGCATCGAGGCCGCCCTGATGGAATCGGAGACGCGCTACCGCAACTTTGCCGAGCGGCTACCCCTGGGCATCGTCATCACGGATAACGGCCTGATCAGGTATGTCAATCAGGCGTCGATCGACCTGATCGGCTACGCCGCCGACGAATTGCTGGACAAACCCTTCCTGCCGCTGGTCCATGCCGAAGATCGCCCCTGGCTGATAGAACTGCATCAGCGGCGCATGCAGGGCGAGAACGTGCTGTCGACCTATGTGGTCAGGATGGTGCGCAAGGACGGACAGGTGCGGCAGTGGGAGATGCGCGCCAGCACCATCGACTGGAAGGGAAAGCTCTGCGGCTTCGGCATCATCGCCGACATCACCGAGCGCATCGCGCTGGAGGAGAAGCTGCGCACCTCGCTGCGCCAGCTGGAAGAGAAGGAGCTGTCCAAGACCCGCTTCCTCGCCGCCGCCGGCCATGACCTGCGCCAGCCGGTCGCCGCCGCCAACCTGTTCGTGGACGCGCTGAAGCTCAGCTGCACCACCGAGCGCCAGATGCAGCTGACCGAGAAGCTGGACCAGTCGATGAGCGTCTTTTCCAGCCTGCTGGAACGCCTGCTGGACATCTCCAAATTCGATGCCGGTCTGGTCAAGCCCAGGTTCACCACCTTCAACCTGAGCGAGCTGTTCAACTGGGTGGAGCAGAATTTCGCGCAGACCACGCTCAAGAAGCAGTTGAGCCTGCGCCTGTTCTTCCCGCTCACCAGGCCGCTGGTCGTGCGCACCGACATCGGCCTGCTGCAATCCGTGGTGATGAACCTGGTCTCCAACGCGATCAAGTTCACGCCGCGCGGCGCCGTCCTGGTCAGCGCCAGGGTGCGCGGCGACCGCGTGCTGCTGCAGGTTTGGGACACGGGCTGCGGCATCGCCGATGCCGACCTGCCCTATATCTTCGACGAGTTCTACCAGGCGAACAATCCGCAGCGCAGCCGCGAGGCCGGCTTGGGATTGGGACTTTCCATCTGCCAGCGCGCCATGTCCCTGCTCGGCGGCAAGGTCCGCTGTCGTTCACGCCTCGGGCACGGATCGGTGTTCGAGTTCGACCTCCCGCTCAACGGCGAGCGACGCCAGGTTGGACATCTAACGTCCGGCGCCGGCGCGCCGGACGAGATCGCCGACCTGTCCCTGGTGCAGGGCAAGCGCGTCGTGGTGCTGGAAGACGACGCGCTGGTCGCCACCGGCCTGCTCAACCTGCTGCAGGGACTCGGCGCCGACGCGCTGCATTTCCCCGCCGCGGAAGACGCCTTGCACCACGCGGACATCGCCAATGCGGATTTTCACATCGTCGATTTCTCGCTCAGTGGCAACCTCACCGGCATCGATTTCCTGCAGGCTTTGCAGCGCAGACGGCCCGCGCCCCTGCGCGCAGTGGTCATCACCGGCGAGACCTCTTCCGGCTTCATCAGCGGCACGCGGGACGTTCCCTGGCCGGTGCTGCACAAACCGGTCAACCTCGCCAAGCTGCTGTCCAGCCTGCAACAGCAAGTCGAACGCTGACCGCACTGCCGGGGTCACGAAAAGACCTCCGCACCGGCGCAAAACAAAAGGCGACCTTGCGGTCGCCTTTTTGTCTCAGCCAGCCTCGCGCTTGCCGCGCGAGGCATCAGGATGCCGCAACCCCCAGTTCCCCGCACAGCCTGTCCATCCTCGCCCGCAGCTCGCCGACCTCCGCCTCCAGCCTGGCGACGTTGGCCTTGAGCGCGGCGACCTCGCCCACCGTCACGTCGGCAACGGGGCTGGCGGATGCCGCGCCGGCGGGCTGCTCCATGGCCGGCGCGCCGGAGAGCAGGTGCATCCAGCGGTTCTCGCGCGAACCGGGCTGGCGCGGCAGCTCCGCCACGAGAGCGCCAGCCGTACGCTCGGCCAGCTCGGCCAGAAAACTTTCGACCGAGGCGATGTCCGCAAACTTGTGCAGCCTCTCGCAATTGATGCGCAGTTCGCCCGCCGTCTGCGGCCCGCGCAGCATCAGCATGGTCAGCAAGGCGGTGGACTGCGTGGGGATGTGCAAAACGCGTTCGATGTTGTGCGCGTAGCGCGACGCCCTGCCCCCGCTCGTCTCCACGATCAGCGACAGCGCGCGCAGGCTGTCCAGCGCCGCCTGCACCTCCGCTTCGGCAGCCTCGATAACGGGGTCGCGGCTGCTCTTCTGGTTGCAGCCGGAGACCAGCGAATTGAGCGTCAGGGGATAACTGTCCGGCACCGTGCGCTGTTTCTCGGCGAGCACGCCGAGCACGCGGGTTTCGAGCAGGGAGAGGATGGGCAGGGTCGTGGTCATCGGTCTGTTCCGTGTGCGGCCGGGCGTCGCCGCCCCGGCAGTGAATGCGAGGCTGCACATGATACCCGCATCGCGCGCCGGAGTTCGGCCGGGATCAGGCGGCGACTCCGGTAGAATCGAATCCCGCACCATTTCCGGACAAAGAACCACCATGACCGACTACAACATCTGCCCCGGCATGCCGACGGTCGAAGCACTCCACCTCGGCAAGCCCGTGACGATACGGCGCGAGCAGGATCAGGCCGCGACAATCCGGGCGGAATATGCCGTCACCGCGCGCAAATGCCCGCCCTATTGCATCCAGCCGATGCAGCTGGCGCCGGGCGTGGAGATGCTGGGCGAACTGGAAGTGCTGGACTGCCTGAAACGCATACGCCGGGGCGAGAGCCGACTGATGGTCGTCGATTCGCGCACGCCGGACTGGTATGCGAAGGGCACCATCCCCGGCGCGGTCAACATCCCCTATGCGCAGAATATGGCCGGCCAGCCCACCGACCTGCCCGGCGTAAAACAATCGCTGATTGAATTGTTCGGTGCGCAGGAAACTGCCGGGGCCTACGACTTCAACGCCGCCTGCACGCTCGCCATCTTCTGCAACGGCCCGTGGTGCGGGCAGACGCCGAACTACATCCGCACCCTGCTCGCCCTCGGCTACCCCGCAGCCAAGCTCAAGTGGTATCGCGGCGGCATGCAGGACTGGTGCTCGCTGGGACTCACCGTCATTTGAACTCGACCACCGGGCATGCAGACCTTGGCAGGCTATTGAGAAACACCACCTGGATTTCCCGTTCGTGGTGAGCCGTCGAACCATGAACGGACGGCGCAACACCATCAGTGATTCTGGAATGCCCCCTTCGACTGGCTAGGGCGAACGGCCTTGGTCTGAATTTACTGGCGCAAAGTCAGCAGGAAAATATTCTCTTGCATCCGGCTCATGCCGCGCTGCTGAAAGCGCGGGTTCTGCGCCAGCGCATCCTCCTGCGCCAGCAGACGCACCTCGGCGTACTTGCCGTAGAGCGCCTCCCCGTCGCTCACCGACACCGCGACCGGCGGCCCCTGCATCTCCGCTTGCGGATACTCGACGGTAACCAGGAGGATCTGCGTCCCCGACGGCAGGATATCCACCAGATGGCGCGCGTAACGCTCGCGCATTTCCGGCGGCAATGCGATCAGCGATGCACGGTCGTATACCGCGCCGACCTGCGCCATATCTTCCCTGGTCAGGTCGAAGAAATCGCCGCACAGGATGCGAATGCCGTCCGCTTCGCAGCACTCGAACCTTCCGCTGTTCGCATGCGTCGGCGATTGCCCGTTCTCCTTGAAGAAATCCTCCACCGCAATGGGACTCAGCTCCACCCCCAGCACCTTGCATCCCTGCTGGCGCAGCCAAACCATATCCAGGCTCTTGCCGCACAACGGCACGAACACCTCGCCACGGCGGGCGGCGCTCAGCTCGGGCCAGAAGCGCCGCAGATAGGGATTGATCTCGTCCTGGTGAAAACCGATCTCCGAGCGCTCCCAGCGCTCCAGCCAAAATTCTTTTTTCATCTTTGCACTCTCAAGTTTAGTGAAGCGCCAATCAAAAAATCCGTTCGTGGTGAGCTTTGTCGAACCATGAACACCTCCAAACGCGCCAGCCAGAAGTCTAACAGGACGCACCAGAAAACAACCCGCCGCAAACTCCTTATTCCAGCATTGACACTGCCTGCCAGCCTCCAATACAGTTCGACCCACTTGCATGTCCGCCGCACACACGGTACGAGGCTCACAGCGGAATCCCCAGGACACTGCGGGAGGGTGGCGGCGAATGCCGCCGGGCACCCCCCCGGCGTACCCCTTGCGGGTGTGAGCTGGTGCAAGAGAAAATCCGCCCGCCAAGGATGCATCACCAGCAATACGATTTGTTCTAAACAAGGGGAATCAGTGAAATACACTTCGATGCATTCCATCTTCACCGCCACGAATGGTCGTGGCCTGCCCGCCTGATCCCATGGAAATGAAAAAGATCAACTCCGGCAAGCTGCGTGCCATCGGCTACGACGCGCGGGCGCGCATCCTGCAGGTCCAGCTCGACAACGGCGACACGCTGCAATACAGCGGCATCGGCGAGGACCTCTGGCGCCGGCTCGGCAGCTCCGGGGCGGCCTGGAGCTTCTATCGCGATAACATCGAGGAGGAATTCACCGTGAAGAAAGTCTCGGCGAGTGCGCCCGCAGGGAAGAACCCGTTGGACGATCTGTTCACCCGGAAATAAGTGCGGGGCTGATCCGCATCCATCAACAGGAGAAAAAAATGACGCCACCCAACAATGAACAGACCAACACTGAATCCAGTGACCCAAAGGATGAAAAGACAGTCATTCTTCAGCGTTGCCCCAGGCACGGCACTCTCTACATGCCGAACGAAGGGTGCCCGGAATGCGAGAGGGAAAAAAGCGCATCGGCCGGTTGAAGAAGGCCGAGTCCCTCCAGGAATCGCGGCGTGGACTCACCGTCATCTGACCGTTCCGCTTCGGCAGCAGCCCCTGTTTGACAGGGGTGTGGGGCTCAAAGATACTTTGCACGTCACGATTGCACTTCCTGTCCCTCAACCAGATTCAAGGAGCTGCCATGAACCACTTCCTCCGTCTGTTCTCCACCGCGATGCTGGCGCTGCTCCCTGCCCTCGCCCACGCCGACAAAGCCGGCTGCGCCGACCATCCGCTCTTCCCCACCCGCATGCCGGAATACGCGCTTGAGGAATGCAAGGCGGAGGAACACGGCATCTACGAATTCTGGGCAGCCAAGGGACCGAAGACCGCGGTCGAAGGCAAGTTCACTTTCCTCACCTACGTATTCACCGGAGCCAAGGCCAAGGAACCCAGCGGGCTCGCCATCGTGCGCAACTACGAGAACGCCATCCGCAAGGTGGGCGGGACCATACAGCAGAGCGACCCGAACAGATGGGTGAACGGAAAGATACTCAAGGACGGCCGCGAAGCGTGGGCCCAGATCGAGAAGGGCAATGGCAAGATCTGGCTGCGCATCGTCGAGAAGCGCGAGATGGCTCAGTACATCGAGGCCGACGCCGCGGCCATGAACGACAGCCTGAACGCCACCGGGCACATCGCGTTGTATGGCATCTACTTCGACGTCAACCAGTCCGCAGTGAAGCCAGAATCGAAGCCGGCCCTGGAGCAGATCGCCAAGCTGCTGGCGCAGAACCCGAACCTGAAGCTCAAGGTGGTCGGCCATACCGACATGACCGGCGCGATGGACGCCAACATGACGTTGTCGCAGGCGCGCGGCGAGGCGGTGGTGCAGGCGCTGGTCACCCAGTACGGCGTCGCCGCTTCGCGGCAGCAGGGCTTAGGCGTGGGCCCGCTTGCCCCCGTCGCCAGCAACGACACCGACGAGGGGCGCGCCAAGAACCGGCGGGTGGAACTGGTGAAACAGTAGCGGGCAGCCTGCAAAGAAAAAGGCGACCTCACGGTCGCCTTTTTAGTCTCAGCATCACCTTGCCTCACAGCGCGCAACGAATGCCTTCACGTCGTCCGCTTTCTTGCCGCAACATCCTGTCTCCGTCCCCACATCGAATCACGGCACCAGCGCGAAGTCCTGCGTTACGTCAGCAGCGGAAACATCCTTGCTGACCGATTGCGTCTGATAGCCGTTCGCCGATGCGTCCAGGGTGTATTGGCCCGCAACGCCGGATTGCGCGGCAAGCGAAATCGGCAAGGGTGTCGTGTATTGGCCGAGCAGCGGCGCATCGATGGGCAGGGTCAGCGAGTAGGCGCCGGATGGGTTCGATGTGTCATCGGCCGCGACATACTTCACTGTCACGGTGGGCGCAGTGCCAAAGGTCTGTTTCGCCGTCACGTAGGCGACCTCGGTCGTGCTCGCCGGATTCAAGACTGCCGTACCACTGGCAATATGGGTGGCAGATACCGGCAATGTAATCCGCGCGGTGCTGTCGCTCACGTTAACCACGCTGGTGGTGCTCATGATCGGCACCGTGGTGATGACCTCCGTGGCGTATCCGTCCGCCGTGATCACCACATCGTAGTTTCCGGGCGCCAGCCGGCTGAGGAAGAATTCGCCGGTAGCGACGGGCGCAGTGGATTGGACGATGACGCCGTTCTGTTGCGCCGTCACCATGACATTGCTGCCCAGCAGCGCGTTATCGACAAAGCCGCCGATTCCGTTCACCGCGAATGGAATCACCCTGATCACGGGCTTCAGGGCATAGTCGCCGTTGACGCGTTTCACGATGGACCGGCAGGCATCGAAATCCAGCATCAGGTCGACACGCTGCCCGGATAGCACGTCGAATTGATGGATCAGCTTGATCCCGGTTTGCACTGCACTCGGGGTTAGCAGCGGAATCTCGGCGATGCTCCCCGCGAGGACAACCGAATTCGCGTTAGGGTCCAGCACCAGGCGCACTTGCGTGTAGTGCCCTGCCGGCAAAGGTGTCTCGCCAAGGTTGTCGAAGGCGCCGTTGTTCAGGCTGAGCAGATCGATCTTGCGCGCGGGGTTCAGCGTGATATCGCTCCAGCCCGCGGAGGTGTCCGTGGCCGTGTTGCTCTGATGCACGCGCACTTTGCTGACCGTTACATACACTTTGTCGAAACCACAGGCGGGGGCATCGGTCAGTGAAACGCCAAGGGTGCCTGTTGCTGCGCCGCCATAACTACCGCTGCCGCCGCATCCCGCGATAAACACCGCGGATGCTGCTGCCATCAACCACGCTAGAGTTTTGGCCTTGAGAAAATCAGAAGCTATCTTCATATGACCTCCCGAACCGAACACGTCACTGGAATGCGATCAGGCACGAATTAGACAGTTGGAAAAATATTTGTTCCATCGCAGACGATTATGGATATAGCGCCGTGGAGAGCAGCATCGCCAAAAAACCCTCATCTCCGCATTGACACTACCTGCCCCGTTCCCCTAAAGTTCATCCCACTTGCATATCCGTTGAACGCACATCGCACCGCACGCATGGTGTGAGGCTCACAGCGGGATTCCCAGGATCAGGAGCTGGTGCAAGAGCAAGATACCCGCAAAGACGGGTGGATGCATCGCCAGCATCAAAACTTGTTCCGCAAAGGGGAATCACTTGAATGCCAGTTTCACTGCACACTCTGCACTCAGACCAGAAAACTCTGGTCTGTCGCCTATGTTCCGGCAAAAGTAATTGCGATGCTGACCCGTTTAATTCGTACTGCCCCAATTACCCATGCAATGCTCACAAACTAAGATTACAGAAGGAAGATACTCCAAATGAGTGCTCAGTTGATATTAGAAATGCAGAAAGTATTTGTGCTGTCTGGGGTCCCCGAGCATACGTTCGTTCAGCCTGTTGAGTACACAAGACTTCTCGTCGCTCTTCGCACCGACGGGCGTAGTGTTGTAATTGAGGGGCCATCTGGAATTGGAAAAACAACTTCAGTCGTTAAAGCCATTGACGACGCGAAGATCGCCGAGCGAGTGATAATGCTATCTGCGCGGAAGCGCGAGGATGTGGAGTTTATCCGCGACCTTCCGAGTCAACTTCCACTTGACACGGTGGTCATTGACGACTTCCATCGGCTGGACAAACCCTCAAAGAAAATGCTCGCCGATCTGATGAAGACACTTGCGGATGAGGGGGCCAAGGATAGCAAACTCATTGTTCTCGGAATTCCGCATGCTGGGCAGTCTCTTATTTCGTTTGGAAAGGACTTGGCCAATCGTATAGAAATAATTCCGTTTGAGGCCAATCCGGAATACAAGATTGACGAGCTACTCACGAAAGGCGAAAAAGCGCTAAATATCGCTTTAAACATAAAAGATGAAATTCTGCGCGCAGCTCAAGGGAGTTTCTACATTGCTCAAATGCTTGCCTATCAAACATGTATTCGCAGTAACGTTCTACAGACATCTGCGTCTGCGAGCCCCACCTCAACTTCAGAGAGTTTCGAATCCGTCAAAGTCCATGTAATGAATTCTTTAGCGCGCTCGTTTCATGATACGTCTATCGCTTTCGCGCGAGGCACCAAGTTACGGCGTGAAGGGCGTGCACCCTATCTCCATTTACTGTACTGGCTAAGTCAGAGCGATAACTGGTCAATTAAGGTTGACCGTGAGGCAGATCGGCATCCGGCGCAACGTGGGAGTGTTTCTCAAGTTGTTTCCAAGGGTTTTCTTGCAGAGTTGATCACAACATCAACAGACATTCAAAGAGTGCTCCACTATGACGAGACAAGTAATACCCTCATTGCTCAAGATCCTCAGTTTGTCTTCTACATTCGCAACTTGTCTTGGCCACGATTTGCGCAGGAAGTCGGATTTGTATCTATGGAATTTCCATCGCGATATGACTTTGCATTGTCATTTGCTGGATCTGATCGAGATATAGCCGAAGCATTATTCGAGAACCTTCAAGATCGTGAACTGGAGGTCTTTTACGATCGTAATGAACAACACCGCATCCTTGCCGCGGACGTCGAAGAATATCTTGCTCCCATATATGCGTCTGATGCCCAATTAGTCATATGCATTTTGGGGCCGGATTACCCAAAAAGAATTTGGACTAAGTTTGAATCAGCCCAGTTCAAGCAAAGGTTTAAGTCAGGGAAGGTCATTCCGATAATTCTTAACAACGCACCACTAGGTGTTTTTGACGCAGCCACGCAGGTTGGTTACATTTCGTGGGACAGAACCAAAGATTTTGCTTCTCAGGTAAAGTCCACCGTGGAACTGCTAACGCGAAAATGTCTCGAAGCACGCCATTGAGCAAATAGACCCGCGCTACTTGGGCAGACCACAAGCAAAAAAGGCGACCTTCCGGTCGCCTTTTTCATTTCCACGTTCAACCAGCGCTTACCCCACCCACTTCCTCGCATTCTGGAACATGCGCAGCCACGCGCCATTTTCCTTCCACTCCTTCGGATACCACGAGTTCTGCACCGCACGGAACACGCGCTCGGGGTGCGGCATCATGATGCTGAAGCGCCGATCTGGTTTGGCGGATTAAAGCGAGGCTGGGGCGGTTCTCTTCAAGCAGAAATTGCGCCGCGCG
>JBQGEN010000081.1:0-4691 GCA_052039615.1 Sideroxyarcus sp.
GCCTGGGCTTCGCGCCGGAGCAGGTTCCAGCAGTGATGGAAAAACTGAAGTCGCATCCGGCGATACGCGAAGTCACGCTGATGACGCACTTCTCCCATGCCGACGAGCCGGAGGGGGTGGCGGAACAGCTCGAACTCTTCAAGGGCCTGACCGCCGCCTATCGCACGCCGCGCTCGCTGGCCAACTCCGCCGCGCTGCTGCGCTATCCCGCCACGCATGCCGAATGGGTGCGCCCCGGCATCATGCTCTACGGTGCCTCGCCGTTCGCCGACACCAGCGCGCAACAGTTGGGTCTGCAGCCGGTGATGACGCTGACGAGCGAGATCATCTCGGTGCGCGAACTGAAAGCGGGTGACCGCATCGGCTACGCCGGGCTGTTCCGCGCCGACAAGACGATGCGCATAGGCACCGTGGCCTGCGGTTACGCCGATGGCTATCCGCGCCACGCATCGACCGGCACGCCGATCCTGGTGAACGGAGTACGCGCCCGTACGCTGGCGCGCGTGTCGATGGACATGCTGAGCGTGGATCTGAGCGAGTCGCCGGGTGCCGACGTCGGCAGTCGTGTCACTCTGTGGGGGGCAGGATTGCCGGTGGAGGAAGTGGCGAGTGCTGCCGGGACGATCAGCTATGAGTTGATGTGCGCGCTGACGGCGCGGGTGCCGGTCGCATATTGATGCAAAGAAAAACGGGTGGCGCCACTGCGCCACCCGTTACCTGAAATCAGAACATCACTTCGCTTCGTTGTACTGCAGTACGTTCTGTTTGCCGACTTCCTCGGTGACGGCCTGGATACCGGCGCTTCCCTTGAAGGTTCCCCACTTCATGTACTGCTGAAAGAAATAGTTCTTGCCTGCCTCGGCATTGAACTTGATGGTGTTTTCGCCGAATTCAGCCTGGGTCGCCAATGTATGTTCGCCCGGGGTGACCTCCCTGTGGAAGTAGACGCCGGGGGCTGTCTCGCCGATCGCGACGCCGTCGATCGAGAGCGTTTTGGTGAGGGCCTTGCCGAAATGGCTGTTGTCACGATAGATGTAGACGCCGGCCATGTTGGTCGAGGGCGCGCTGAATGTCTTGCTGGCAGCATCCTGATCTTTGGGTGCCATCGGCACCACTGAAGCGCAGCCGGTCAGTACGGCGAGTGCTGCAACGAGCGTAAGCGTTTTCAGGGAGATGTTCATTTTCATGGTGTGCCTTTCTCAAGAATTGAACGGATCGATTGTCGGGCAATCGGGCGCAGATTAGCATAACCATACGTGGCGCACGGGATGCATTTGGCGGGAAAGGTGAATCGGTCCTCAACGGGGATCGAACTGGTAATCGCCTTGGGAGGAGTCGGTTATATCCACTCTCGAGGATAGCGGTGCGCGATGCCCATCGCCCTGCGGCATAACAATGCCGTTATAGGTATATGCCGTTTGGCATATACCCATTTTGCTAAGAGTGTAGTACCGTCGGCCTGTTTACATCAGGTATTGGACTGGAACGTGAAAACCAACAAAGAGCTATTTCTGACCATTTTTCTGGCCGCTTCAATGGTGGTTGGCTGTTTCAGTGGTGGCGGTGGAGGTGCTAGTGCGGGGTCCGCGCCAGCCAACGTGCCCCCTGTGGCAAACGCAGGCGCAGTGCAAAATGTCGCTGTTGGTACAGCAGTCACCCTCGACGGCAGCGCCAGCTCCGATGCCAATAGCGATCCGCTAACCTTTAGCTGGACTCTGACTTCTGTGCCCGCTTCCAGTACTGCGACTTTGTCCGATGCGAGCTCGGTTGCCCCAACATTCACCGCTGACAAGGCTGGAATCTATGTCGCTTCGCTGACGGTTTCTGACGGCACGGTGAACAGCACCAGCGCAACGGTAGATATCAATGCGGCGGTTGGAAATGTGGCTCCAGTGGCAAACGCGGGCACCGATCAGAACGTGGCGGCTGGCGCATTGGTCACCCTCGACGGCGGTGCCAGCTCCGACGTGAATAACGACCCTCTGACGTATATGTGGAGTCTTACTTCCAAGCCGGCTTCTAGCAATGCAGTGTTGTCCAGCCCAACCTTGGTCAACCCGACATTCACCGCTGACAAGGCCGGGACGTATGTCGCGTCGCTGACGGTTTCCGACGGCACGGTGAACAGCACCAGCGCAACGGTAAATATCGATGCGGCGGTTGGAAATGTGGCCCCAATGGCAAACGCGGGTACCGATCAGAACGCGGCGGTTGGCGCACTGGTCACTCTCGACGGCAGTGCCAGCTCTGACGCGAATAACGACCCTCTGAGGTATATGTGGAGTCTTACTTCCAAGCCTGCTTCCAGCAATGCAATGCTGTCCAGCCCAACCGCGGTCAAACCGACATTCACCGCTGACAAGGCCGGGACATATGTCGCTTCGCTGACGGTTTTTGACGGCACGGTGAATAGCGCCAGCACACCGGTATCCATTACAGCAATACCACCATCCATAACACTTACCCCTTCCGCCGGCCCCTTGCTCGACCCTGCCAACCCAACAATCTATCTGCGTTCTGTCACTGTGGCTGTCACCGATGGGCTGGGCAACCCGATTCCGGGTGTTATGGTGGCCTTGTCATTGCGGCCTGTGGATTACTTCAAGGGACAGCGTGATGCAGCCTGTAATGCGGTTGCCTACGGGCCGTTCCTTGACGAGGATACCAATGCCAATTTGCTGTTGGACCCGGGCGAGGACGTTGATGGTCCAGGGGGCTATACCTTGGGGGGAACGTCAGCAACTTTTGGTACACCCGATGGGGCTCTGTGGACCCCCATGGCAGCGGCTGGATATATCCCCGCATCTGTAACCACTGCCGCCGTGGGTGTAAGCGGTGTTGGCACGGCCTCTTTCGATTGGGTGTATTTGCCGGATTATGCCGATTGGATAACAGCGAAAATTCAGGCGACCGCCTCGATGCAAGGAGGATTGTACTCAGCCAGTACGACTCTTCCCCTGCTATCCCTGCCTTCTGCGCCCTGCATACTGTCTGATTCACCATTCAATTAGCGAACATCCACCTTCGTATCTCGGCCGCCTGGAAGGCGACATTCACAGGCGGCCAATCTTCCGCAACAACTTACCATGCTCGACGCCTATCCGCGCCGCAACACCTTGCAGGTCTGGCGCAAGATCAACACCGGCATGAACCGTCTGGGCTTTGCGCCGGAGCAGGTGCCGGCGGTGATGGACAAACTGAAGTCGCATCCGGCGATACGCGAAGTCACGCTGATGACGCACTTCTCCCATGCCGACGAGCCGGAAGGGGTGGCGGAACAGCTCGAACTCTTCAGGGGCCTGACCGCCGCGTACCGCGCGCCGCGCTCGCTGGCCAACTCCGCCGCGCTGCTACGCTATCCCGCCACGCATGGCGAATGGGTGCGCCCCGGCATCATGCTCTACGGCGCGTCGCCGTTCGCCGACACCAGCGCGCAACAGTTGGGTCTGCAGCCGGTGATGACGCTGACGAGCGAGATCATTTCGGTGCGCGAACTGAAAGCGGGTGACCGCATCGGCTACGCCGGGCTATTCCGCGCCGACAAGACGATGCGCATAGGCACCGTGGCCTGCGGTTACGCCGATGGCTATCCGCGCCACGCATCGACCGGCACGCCGATCCTGGTGAACGGGCAACGCACGCGCACGCTGGCACGAGTTTCAATGGATATGCTTGCGGTTGATTTGAGTGAAATCGACAATGCCGCCGTGGGCAGCAAGGTGGTGTTGTGGGGAGAAGTAATGCCGGTGGAGGAAGTCGCTTGCCGCCGGGACGACCAGCTACGAACTGCTATGCGCTTTGACAGCGCGAGTGCCGGTCTCGGCTGGCTGAACTCACTGCCGGGAAATGCGCCTGAACAGATTCTCCGCCGGTTCCGGTTTGCCAAACAGATAGCCCTGATGTATCACCGTCGCACGCTGGTTTAGGAAGGTGGCCTGCTCTTTCGTTTCCACGCCCTCGGCGACGACGCTCAGATGCATGATTTTGGCGACCGCGAGAATGGCCTCGACCAGCGCCGCGTCCTCCGCATCCGTAGTGAGGTCCTGCACGAAGGTCTTGTCGATCTTGAGCTCGTTGATGGGCAGGCGCTTGAGGTAGGACAGCGAGGAATAGCCGGTGCCGAAATCGTCCATTGAAAAATGGATGCCCAGCACGGAAAGTTCGTTCATCCTGGCGATTACGTCGTTGATGTTGTTGATCACCATGCCCTCGGTGATTTCCAGCGTGAGCAAGGTCGGGTCGACGCCGTTTTTTGCGATTCCGCGCCTGATCCAGTCGGCGAAGTCGGGCTGGCGGAAATGGCGCGGGCTGATGTTGACGGCGATGCGCATCGGGCGCTTCACGTCGTTCGTCACCAGCAGGCGGCAGACTTCGGCGAATACCCATTCGCCGATATCCACGATGAGGTCGGATTCCTCGGCGATGGGAATGAAGGCCAGCGGCGGTAGCAGGCCGCGCTGCGGGTGTTGCCATCGCAGCAGCGCCTCCGCCCCCACGATGGCGCCGTCGGCATCCACCTGCGGTTGCAGATACAGGCGCAACTCGCCGTTCGCGATGCCGTTGCGCAGCTCGCGCTCCACGTCGAAACGCTGCTTGGCAATCTCGTCGAGGTCGCTCTCGAAGAAGGCGAGCTGCCCGCCGCCCTTGGATTTGGCGAAGTGCAGCGCCGTGTTGCTGCGGCGCAGGACGTC
>JBQGEN010000082.1:0-2611 GCA_052039615.1 Sideroxyarcus sp.
GGCACCTGCCCCAGTTCAACACGCCTGGCGACTTCTCCAGGAGGTTTTGCCTCCGGATCTCCGGGTTGAGGAAATTACCACAGCCTGCTATGCCGGGGAGAATATCCTAACTGAGATTAAGACGTTCCTTTCCGATGAGGACACGCAAGCGCCTGACCCAAAGACCATTGAAGGGATCCAATGGGTGGATGAATTATTCGATAAACTATCCCAGGCGCGTTTAAGTGTACAGGCTTTAGTCATCGGCTTCTCGGAGATTAACAAGCAACTTGAAAACTATATCCAGAAAATGGATTTTGGTTTTCTTTATGATCCACAACGGCAGGTATTCCACATCGGGTATAACCTGGATTCAAGTCGGCTCGACCCAAACTTTTACGATTTACTCGCCTCAGAAGCTCGGATTGCTAGCCTGGTGGCGATTGCCAAGCGGGACATCCCTCAGAGTCATTGGCTTCACTTGAGTCGACCATTTACGACGCTCAACGGGCATCCAACGCTGCTCTCCTGGAGTGGGACGATGTTCGAGTATCTCATGCCGCCGTTGATGGTTCGCCATTATCCGGATACACTGCTCAATCAGAGCATGATCGCTGCGGTCGAACATCAGATTCGATTTGGAAAAGAGAAAAATATCCCCTGGGGGATTTCCGAATCAGGTTTTTACGAGTTTGATGCGAACCAGAATTACCAGTATCGGGCGTTCGGCGTTCCCGGACTTGGATTTAAACGCGGCCTTGGAAAAGACCTGGTTGTGGCGCCGTATGCGTCAGCCCTGGCGCTATCATTTCGCCCGCACGACTTCATGGAAAACTTCGAACTTCTGGCGGAATTAGGTATGAAAGGCACCTTTGGGTTCTATGAGGCTGTTGATTTCACACCTTCACGAGTTCCCTCAGGCCAAAAGGCGGCGATTGTAAAATCGTTCATGGCGCACCACCAGGGTATGATCCTGTTGGCGTTGATCAACTATTTTACCAACGGCGTTATGCTCAAGAGGTTTCATGAAGACCCCCGCATGCAAAGTGTTGAGCTTCTGCTCCAGGAGATGATCCCCCGATCGATGACTCTGGAGGAACCACCTTCGGACGAGTCCAGCGCGATCCGGCCGGATCGTTCTCAGGTTTCTGCAACGGGTTGGCAAGTTCCTGTTATTGCAGCCGTTCCACAGTTAAACTTCCTTTCCAATAAACGTTTCCATACGATTATATCCAGCGCTGGAGGCGGTTACTCACGTTGGAAAGATGTCGATCTCACCCGCTGGCGAGCAGACCCGACCCTGGATGCATATGGAACCTGGATTTACCTCCAGGATCAGGATAGCGGTACCTTGTGGTCGACCGGCTACCAGCCTACTGCTAGGCAGCCGGATAGCCAGGAAGTCCATTTTTATCCCCACAAAGTTGAATTCAGGCGCCGGGATGGAGAAATTTCGACTTCCATGGAAATCACCATCCCTCCTCAGGATGACCTTGAAATTCGAACGGTAACTTTGGTGAATCAGGGGGAGCAGGTTCGCCGTTTGAAGCTGGCAAGTTATGGGGAGGTCATACTGGCGCCACAGCCGACGGACCAGCGGCATCCAGCATTTAACAAGCTATTTATCGAAAGCGAATACATTCCGGAATTCGAAGCATTGCTGTTCCACCGCAGACCCCGATCTCGTAAAGAAGAACCGCTCTACCTCGTCCATGCAATCGTTCACGAAGGGGACCCCGCAGGGCAGATGCCACAGACGGCTTATGAGAGCGATCGCGGCCTATTCTTGGGCCGGGGCCAGTCGATTCGCAGGCCTGCTGCATTCCAAGAAGACGGTGAGTGGCTGTCCAGAACGATTGGGGCAACATTAGACCCAGTGATGGCCTTGGGCAGGGAGATTGTGATCGGTCCGCACAGCACAGTGAAGCTAGCCTTTTTAACCGTAGCAGCTGCATCACGCCCGGAAGCGATGGAGCTGGTCGGTCGCTACCGGAATTGGCCATTGATCAACCGGGCTTTTGAAGTGGCTCGATCTCATCTCGAAGTTGATATGCGCCAGCTGGGCCTCTTCTCTTCAGACCTGGAGAACATGCAACGATTGTTTTCAGTGTTATTGCAGCCACAGAAAGTATTAAGAGCCGATTCCGAAATCCTGGCCTCGAACCAGCAAGGACAATCCGGGTTGTGGGGGTATGCTATCTCCGGCGATTACCCGATCCTTCTCTTCGAGTTCGAAAGCCAGGAAGATATCCCTCGCCTGGGAGAATTGCTTCGTGCATACGCCTACTGGCGTAGCAGGGAGATAAAAATCGACCTGGTGATCCTCAACCGTCAGGAAACCGGTTATGCTCAAGAGCTGATGAATCAGGTTAGACGTTTGATCACGAGAATGGGCGCTGATTCCTGGATCAACCAGCGCGGCGGCCTCTTTTTATTGCTGGCAGATCAGATGACTCCATCGAGTCTCGTACTCTTACAGACGGCTGCGAGAGCGATCCTCAGAAGCGATCGAGGATCGCTGAACAAACAAGTTCAAAACCTGTTCGTATTGCCTAACGTTCTGCCCTCCTTTATTCCAACCCTTGCAGGAGATAGCGAAGAGCCAACTCCGCCCCTCGAATCTCCAGCTGGT
>JBQGEN010000083.1:0-5519 GCA_052039615.1 Sideroxyarcus sp.
GACGGTGCCCGACACACAGCCCGAGGGAAGAAAGGCGATCGATCATTCAACGACGCTGCTCTGGACTCCCAATGTCGCGGTCGAATGGGGACAACTCGGCAATTTGCCGATCCCATTCAAGCGGGACTCTTCTTTGGATGAGACGGCTGATGGGGCAGCGCGGGCGACGGCGGATGGATCTGTCTATTTGTTGCCAGCGGGTGCTGAGGAATGGAGCGCGGCAGACAAGGTTGATCCGCCTCAGGCAGCCAATGCGAGCAGCCAGACATCCGTGCCGGCTGCTCTGCCATCGGGACGAGCAGCAGGTGAACGATCCTGGTGGGACAAGTTCATCGCGAAATGGGAGGACATCAAATGGCCGGTGATTGCCACCTTCATTCCGATTCTTCTGTTTGCCACGCTGAAGCACTTTGACAACCTGGATTTCATCGACTTCCCGCTGCCGCTACAAAGGTTCCTGCGCGTCATCGCCATAGGGAGTGCTCTAGGTATCGTCATCATTTTCGTTCAGGCGGGCGTCGATATCTATGCTGCGGAAAGAGACGGGCCAGCATGGTGGGATCAATATGCCGAGGCTTGGGACAGCGTCAAATGGGTGGTTCTTGCCGTAACGATTCCGATCGTGCTGTATTTTTTGCTGCGCCGCCTGGATGAAAGGGGGTTGTCGATCTTCCTGCTTTCCACGCACAGGTTCCTGTTCATTTCCCTCATGGCTTTTTTTGCATTCCTGGTATGGTCAGGGGCCGAGGGGTCGGCCAGATTCTCCTCTGACGAATGCATGTTAGATAATCCGCTGCCCATCCCACGGTCGGCGAATGCCGGTGCGAAGTGGACTCTGCTGTCCGAAACCCAGCACTGGGCAAACTGCGTGGATACCAGGGTCGGGTTGCTGGGGGGGCTCTATTTCAGGTCGACCAAGAAGCGCATCATGTCCCTGCCGGCCGTGCCTTGCCCCTACATCGGGACCTGGTCGACAAAGCGCAACGGCGTGACATACAGGTTCACGTTCACGGATGACAGTCTGTTCACCGTCACCCCTAACTACGAGATCGCAGGGCGCGGCATTCCTTCCGGCGCATGGGGTGTCGTCGACAACGAAATGATCTGGCTGAAATTCCTGGTGAGACCTTACACGGAACCCATCGTGCAACGCGTCGAGCTTGAAGGTCGCAACCGCTTTACGCTGGCGCGCGGTGATGGGACGAAGGACGTGTACGAACTGGTGGATGCAATTAAATCCAACACCTGCTCCCTATGAGACATGCGGCCAGTCATGCTCCGACGCCAAACCACGATGCCGCCGCGCCTGTTGATCACGCCCCGGAGATGAGCTGTGAAAAAACTCTTCTGCATATTCGCTGTGCTGTGCTGTTTCCATTCCGGCGTATCCCGGGCGGATCTACTCCATGAGGCCATTGAGGGCGGCGATCTGGCCGCGGTCTGACAACTTCTTGAGGCGGGCGAGGATGTTAATGCGACGAACGACGCAAATGACAGTCCGTTGCAGATCGCTGCCCGCCATGGCCGAGGGGAAATCGCCAGACTGCTGATAGAAAAAGGTGCCGATATCAACGGTGACGACAGCGGCAGCGGCTCGGCACTGCGTCTTGCCGCCATCGGCGGGCATTTCGACATCATTGAACTGCTGCTCGATCGCGGTGCGGAATCGGCTGACACCATGGAAGCTGCAACCCTGCTCGTGCATGCGGTATCACAGGGCGACCTGGCCCTCATCAACAAATTGATCTCGCGCAAAATCGATCTGGATGCTGAACCGCTCTATCCTGAACCATATGACCATTCAGAAAATGCTCTGTATACCGCCATCAATCTGAATCGGCCGGACATCATTCAATTGCTCGTCCAGAACGGCGCCTCCATCCGCGCGGAAGACATGATCCGGGTCGTTTGCACGAAGAGCCTCCATCTGGTCAGGCTGTTCGTCGAGCAAGGAGCGAAAGTCGAGAACGTCGTTCTTGCGCGCACTCTCGAATGCGGCAACAGGGAAGAACTCGCTTATCTGATGTCCAACGCGGGCAAGTTGGATTACCGGGGCATATTGCAGAGTATCCCCGGCTACTACTACGCCGGCGAGGGGCCCCCGGGGATTTCGAAGGAATTGTTCGAAGTCCTGTTTGCCGGAGATGCCGAACTGGCATCGCATGCCGCTCCCGCCCTGCGCAATGCCTTGGTTACGGGTAACCATGAATTCCTGAAATTCCTGCTGGGCAAAGGGGTGTCGCTGCCCCAAGGAGAGGGGGAGGGGGATCTGCTCTATGCTGCCAGGAACGGGCATGTGGAAATCGTCGACATCTTGCTGAAGCGCGATATCGAGGTCGATACCCGCTCGGAATGGGGCAACACCCCGCTGCTGCTCGCCGTCCCTTATAACCAGACCCGGGTGGCCGCGCTGCTGTTGCAGAACGGAGCGAATGTGAATGCCAAGAATGAATTGTTCAACACGCCGCTGCATATGGCTGCAGCGCGGGGCCTCGTCGAGATGGCAAGCTTGCTCATCGAGCAGGGGGCCAGAGTGAATGCGATCAATGGCGATGGCAATACTCCGCTGCACCAGGTGGCCCGCTTCTCCAGATTCGAGGTGCTGACGCTGCTGCTCTCAAAGAAGGCCAATGTGAATCTTCAAAACAAGCGCGGCATGAGTGCCCTGCATTATCTGGCGGCACGCAACACGGAATATCGGGACTACGACGAAGTTCCAGGCGGGCAGCGCTATTATGCGGACCCCGACGGTCTGGCTTACTACCAGCGACCCGACTTGCAGCAGGTCAGCGATAAGGAGTGCGTCGGCGCGATCGGGATTTTGCTCGGCGCCGGCGCTGATCCGAATATCAGGAATTTGCGCGGTGAATCGGCGTTGGATATTGCGCGCGCGCATTCCAAGAATCCCGATGTTATCCGCCTGCTGGCGGAGAGGTCGGGGGGCGTCAAGCCGTAAAGATTTGTCTATGTGCCGCTCAGCGCGGCGAGATGGTCGCGGAGTGGATGGATTTGCAGGACTGCGGTTCGCTCGTTGAATGTGCGGATGTTGACGAAATCGAGGGCGATACATTCGTCGGAGGCGGTGAACATCAGATGCGGCAAGGCGATGCGAAAGCACAGCACGACCTTCCACAGGCCATCGTCATGCAGCGCCGGCCATGCCCAGTACGGGTGCTGGTCCAGTATGCGGCAGTCGATGCCCATTTCTTCGCGGCATTCCCGGTTCAACGTCGTGTGAAAATCTTCGCCGTGCTCCATGCGCCCGCCCGGCAGATCCCAGCGCCCTGTGTTTTCCTGAACCAGCAGCACCTGTCCCTGTTCGTCAAAACAGATGCCCTTGACTGTCACCTGATAGCTGCGCTCATCCATGGAGACCGATCCGGTCCAGTATCTTTCTTGCCCACAGGAGATTCCGCGCGCCATAGTGAATATAGGTTGGCGTGGCGGCATAGCGGTCGCGGGACAGCATCTCGGTGTGGCAGGTCCGATCCGGCAACTCGAATACTCGCCAGGCTTTGACGATCTTGCCGGTCAGCCCCGCCTTCTCCAGCAGCTGCCCGGGTGGCAATGCAGGATCGGCTTTGCGCCGATTAGGGCTGTCGAGGGTGGCGAGCAATTCGGTTTCAATTCGTATCTTGTGCTGGATAGGCTTGGAGCCGAGCACGCGCCCCCATGCCCGTCGCTCATCCACGTGCAGCTCGATCGCCAACGCGAAATCGTACGGATTGCGGAAGCGCAGGTTCTTCCGGCCGTACGCCACCGTCGCATCCCGCCCCAGTGGGATGTAGCGTTCCTCCCCGTAGGCATCGATGCTGTGATTGTGTCGTTCGACGATCTCGCAACCGGACAGCAGCGCCAGGTTGTATAGCAGTCCGGAAAGCTGGCACAGACCGCCGCCCAGCGAAGTCCTGACCTGGTGATTGATGAACATCGCGCCTTCGCGGTAATCGTTCTCGGCGGTCGGTGCCAGTGCCATGCGCCAGAACGAAAATTCCTGCCCGGGATTTAACATCGGGGGCTGGATGCGCGAGATCGCCAGTCGAATGTTGTGCAGCTTGTTCTCGAACAAGCCGCGCTGGGACGGCGGATTGATCAGCGGGCAGGAATACTCGGCCAGCTCAAATGGAAACTCTTTCTGTGGGCTCATAAACATCCAGTCATGCTCGGGTTCGGTCGCTAGGCCAAAACCGGCTCCACAGGCACTTGTCCCCCGAAGCCGATGTTGAGCGATTTCCCGCTCAGATGTTGTATGTGTTTCTTGTTCAGCAGGTCTTCAAATCCGCGCAAGAAATCGACAGCCACATTCAGCTCGGCGGTCGAGCATGGCTTCATCGCCAGCGCCTGCATTGCAGCGGGAATGAGCGTTTCCCCGATCTTGCCCATGCTGTGCTGGCACATGCGCAGCAGCATCGCCTGGGTGAGCGAATTCGCGGACATGGCGGGCACGCCGCTCCAGAATCCATCAGCGAACAAGTCGGCGCGCAGCTCGGTGATGACGTGCGTCGTATAGAGCGTGCGACGGAAGTCGCCAAGCTTTTCCCACAAGCTCCATTGCCCGGAACAATATACCGACAGGGGGGCAAAAGGCTGTGCCGGCTGGTTGTAGGTGTCCAGATAGATGTGCGACACGAAAGACATCACTGCGGCGTCCCGCTCATCCAGGCCCAAGCCGGGATGCCAGGACATCCCATTCAGGTACGAAAGATAGCGCTGCTTCTCGTCCTTGAAGCGTTTCACCTCGTATGCGTTGGACTCGTCCTCCCATGCGTCGTCCGACAACACATGCAAACCGATCTCGGTGATGGACCTTGCCTTGAACACATTGTGGGCATACATGCGGTGTAGAGTATGCGGCCAGCGGTCGATCTGCGGAAACAGGCTGGTCAAGGTCAATTCGCGGCTGGCATTGCATGACGACAACAATCGGCTCGCCAACTCAACGTGGGTGCGGCTATCCATTATTTCTCCTCGTTCGACTACGGCTATGATCAAATCTGTAATAACATGATACGTTATACGGACATGTAAGAGAGGCGACTGAATGTCATTTTCCGCGCTTTCCCGATCGAGCAGGCAGCTCGTTCTCCGAATCGGCTTGCTCGCTTCGCTGTCGCCGTTGGCCTCCGCCTCCGCCGTGCCGGTCAACACCGGCCAGGCGGAGGCGGTCCCGGATGAAACCAGCGCGGCAATCACCTTCAGCCGCCTGCCGAAGGTGGGCCTGCAGGTCATTCCCGGCGCATGGGAAACCGTTGCCACGCTGCGCCCCGAAAATGCATTGCCCGCTACTGCGGCCAAGGCTGCCGTCACTTTGGGCGCTGCCAGTTGGCTGATCTTGCCGGATGGTATACACCTGCTCGACGGCTCCTCGGGGCGATGGTCGCACGCCACAAGTCCGAGCAGTCAGGATGTGCGGCCGCGAGAAATGGTGTATCAGCCGTCACGCAATTCGGTCTGGTTCTACGGTGACGGGCTGTACCGCTACGGTGCAGCAGGGCATGCGCTGCAAAAATTCAAGATCG
>JBQGEN010000084.1:0-1590 GCA_052039615.1 Sideroxyarcus sp.
GGCCGTAACTCCCCAGGTCGCTGCGAATATCCTGGGGCCGCCGTCTTGAATGACAACAGAGGAAGAGAGCCAAACCCCAAGCGACATTAGCCCGACGATGCGATAAGGCAGATCACGCCAACGCGCGGCGATCGCCAACGCGCCGAGCCACCACAAAATCCGCAAGCCGGTCACGCCCAACAAAGGGTCACGGAGATAGTGAAATAAGTTTTTGGTCAGCGCTTTCCCGATCACCCATGGCGAGGCGACCACATTGGTCCAGGCTAGGTCAAAGATCAACCGCGCCGCCTGTGCATCCGACAGGTTGCCCCGGAATAGCTCGGGATGATCATTGAAGACTTGACTCCAACCCTTACCCCCAACGGATAGGCCATACAGCGTATAAGCGAAGTTGCTATGGGAAGCACCGGATGTGCCGCCAAAATGATCGATCAGAAAAGCCTGCACAGCAAATCCTGAAGCGATTCCAGCAATAGAGACGGCCGTGGCCGACAATCTGGATCGCCATGGCATGGACTGGAAGAACACACCCACTACCAAAAAAGGTAAGGCAAAAAGCGCTCCGGCGCGAGCATTGAGCGCCAGCGAAAGGCAAGACGTGCCTAGAAACAGTAAGCCTTGGTGTCCTAACCGCGTGGAATCAAGCAGGAGCGCTAGCCCCGCCGCACCCAACGCTAATCCCGCGCTCTCGGTTGCCGTAGCCGGGTATGCGTTCTCGGCGGAGAAAGAGAACATGAGCCAAAAAACGACAATGGCAGTGACCGGCCCAGCCAACCGCGACCCCGCGCGGAGCAACACCGTGATCGAGAGAGCGACCAACGCGCTCTGAGCCAGCAGCATCCAAATCCAACTACGGCCCGTCAGGCCAAGGATCGTAGCTAGAAAAGTTGCGTAGATCGGCCTTCGCAGGCACCACTCTCCACCATATTCCGGTCTCCGCAGCCCTGAGATGCCTTCCTCAAGAACTCGGTTAGCACACACGGCGTAACCGCTGGCGTCGCTGACTTGCAAGAAGCCGCCCACTGCGAACTGTTGCCCGACAGTCTTTGCAGATGCCCAAATAGCCACAAGGGAGTACCAAGATACGCCGACCACCGCCAGGGCAAGGATTGTCGATACGACCCAGCGCCCGCTAAGCTGTCTCGGCACGGCGAGCCCGCGAATAGTGCGGCGGATCGCGGTAGCCACAGATTGCTGGGGCGCTGCTGGCAGAAGCACGATCGCCCGCCAAAACCCAGTCAGGAGAGCGATCCATCCAAGCAACCGGAACAGGGAAGTCGGTGCGAGCGGAACTCTGACAAACTAGGTCCGGTGAGTGGTTAACGGCGAACTATTATCGGTCGTGGAGAAGAGCAAGTCCCGGCCGTGTCGTGAAAAGCTACCCTTACCGGCCTTTCGAACCAGCTCAGGAAGCGAATCGGAAGGACCGAGCCGGCGCCCATTCTCATAGAGTTCCAACAAAGAAGCGTGAGGCACATCCGGTGCGTCCATTTTGAGCCTCACGAAATCGCGCAGAGGCGGTCTTGGTATCTTTGTGATGTACGCGTTGCCCTGATCTGGCTTCATCCCCGCCGAGGGCAATGAGAACTG
>JBQGEN010000085.1:0-7257 GCA_052039615.1 Sideroxyarcus sp.
GGCGCATCGTCGATGTGAAGCAGTACTACATCAGCGTGGGCGGGGACGAGGCTCGTGCGCAGACCCGTTTGATGCAGACGGTGAATTCCGCGATGCGCGAAGAGTTCGGCAAGCTCACCATCCATGAGGTGGTGTCCGGCAAGCGCGACGAACTGATGCGCGTGGTGCAGGAGAAGACCGATGGGGATGCGCGCAAGATCGGGGTGGAAGTGCTCGATGTACGTCTGAAGCGCGTGGATTTTCCGGTGGAGATCAGCGATTCGGTCTATCGGCGCATGGACGCAGAACGCAAACGCGTGGCCAACGAACTGCGCGCGACCGGTAACGCCGAGAGCGAAAAGATCCGCGCCGATGCGGATCGTCAGCGCGAGGTGATTCTGGCGCAGGCCTATCGTGATGCGCAGAAGATCAAGGGCGAGGGCGATGCCAAGGCCGCGGCTCTGTATGCCAATGCATTCGGCCGCAATCCCGAGTTCTATGCCTTCTATCGCAGCCTGGATGTATACAAGCAAGGTTTCAAGAACAAGAGCGACGTGATGGTGCTGGATGCCAGCTCGCCCTTCTTCAAGTATCTGAAGGGTTCCGGCAGGGACGGCAAATAGGGCGCATGAGCGACTACTGGCTGGCGGCATTGGGCCTGATGCTGGTGCTGGAGGGGATCATGCCGTTCCTGTTCCCTTCAGCCTGGCGCGAAACCCTGCGCAAAGTGGCGCAATTTCAGGACGGGCAGGCGCGCTTCATCGGGCTGACGTTGATGCTGCTCGGGTTGTTGCTGATTTACTGGATCAAGTGATGGAAAGTTTATGAACTGGTTGTTGCCGGAATATATCCAGGACATGTTGCCGGACGAGGCATGGCGCATCGAAGGCATGCGCCGCGATGTATTGGAGTTGTTGCGTTTGTCCGGCTATCAGCTGGTTTCGCCCCCGCTGCTCGAATATGCCGAATCGCTGCTCATCAACGACAGCGAGGATATGGACTTGCGCAGCTTCAAGCTGGTCGACCAGTTGAGCGGGCGCACCTTGGCCTTGCGTGCCGACATCACTCCGCAGGTGGCGCGTATCGATGCGCACCTGCTCAATCGCCAAGGCGTGACGCGCCTGTGCTATGCCGGCAGCGTGATGCATACCCAGCCTTCCGGACTGATGCGCACGCGCGAGCCGCTGCAGATCGGTGCCGAGCTGTACGGGCACGCCGGCATCGAGAGCGACCTGGAAGTGCAGAGCCTGATGCTGCGGGCGCTGGGGTCGATGGGCATCGATGGCGTGCATCTCGATCTCGGTCACGTTGGCGTGTTCCGCAGTCTGGCGCAGCATGCGTCCATCCCGGCTGCGTTGGAGGCTGAGCTGTTCAGCGCTTTGCAGCGCAAGGATGTGCCGGCCGTGCGCGCGCTGGTGGCGGGGCTGCCGCAGGATGTGCAGGCCGCGTTGCTGGCCCTGCCGCAACTGTACGGCGGCGTCGAGATCATCGCGCGGGCCCGTGCAACCTTGCCCGCCTATCCGGAAGTGAAGGCGGCACTGGATGAACTGGAGCTGGCGGCGGCTCATCTCGCGACCCTTGCAAGCGACATTGGCATCGATCTGGCGGAACTGCGCGGTTACCACTACCACAGTGGCATGGTGTTCGCGGCCTATCATGCGGGCAGCCACGACGCTATCGCTTTGGGCGGACGCTACGACGACGTGGGCAAGGTTTTCGGGCGGGCCCGTGCGGCGACAGGCTTCAGCATGGATCTGCGCCAGTTGCATGGCCTGCTGGACAAACGATCGCAGCCGCAAGCGATCCACGCGCCTTATCGTCAGGACGTGGCGCTGGATGCGGCCATCGCCGAATTGCGCGGGCAAGGCGAGGTCGTTGTGGTCGATCTGCTGGGCAAGGCCGAATATCACCCCGAGTTGAACTGCGACCGCGAGCTGGTGCTGCAGGACGGCAAGTGGGTCGTGGCTGCGATGAAGATTTAGAAACTTTTAGGGTCAGGAAATAATCATGTCCAAGAACGTTGTAGTAATCGGTACGCAGTGGGGTGACGAAGGCAAAGGCAAGGTGGTCGACTGGCTGACCGACCATGCGCAGGGGGTGGTGCGCTTCCAGGGCGGCCATAATGCGGGTCACACGCTGGTCATCGATGGTGAGAAGACCGTGTTGCACCTGATCCCTTCCGGCATCCTGCGCGAGAACGTGGTGTGCTACATCGGCAACGGCGTGGTGCTGTCTCCCTCTGCCTTGTTGAAAGAGATGGATCAACTGACTGCTGCCGGCGTGCAGGTATATGACCGTCTGCGCATCTCCGAAGCCTGCCCGCTAATCCTGCCGCATCATGTGGCGCTGGATCAGGCACGCGAGATCGCCAAGGGGGCCGGCAAGATCGGCACCACCGGCCGCGGCATCGGTCCGGCCTACGAAGACAAGGTGGCGCGCCGCGCCATCCGCCTGCAGGATCTGTTCCATCGCAAGCGTTTTGCCGCCAAGTTGGGCGAGGTGCTGGACTATCACAACTTCGTGCTGAAGAACTATTTCAAGGCCGAGACGGTCGACTTCAACAAGACCATGGATGATGTGCTGGCGCTGGCTGAGCGTATCAAGCCGCTGGTGGTCGACGTGCCGCGCGCGCTGTATGAAGCCAACAAGGCCGGGCAGAACCTGCTGTTCGAAGGCGCGCAGGGCACGCTGCTGGACATCGATCACGGGACTTATCCCTTCGTGACCTCCAGTAACTGCATCTCCGGCGCGGCCTGCGCTGGCAGCGGCATCGGCCCGCAAAGCCTGCATTACGTGCTGGGCATCACTAAGGCCTACACCACGCGCGTCGGCTCCGGACCGTTCCCGACGGAACTGTACGACGCTGAACAGAAGCAGGACCCCATCGGCAAAATGCTGGCGGAGAAGGGGCACGAGTTCGGTTCCACTACCGGGCGCGCGCGCCGTTGTGGCTGGTTCGACGCGGCCGCGCTGAAGCGTTCCATCCAGATCAACGGCGTATCCGGCCTGTGTGTGACCAAGCTGGACGTGATGGACGGCATGGAGACGGTACGTATCGGCGTGGGTTACAAGATCGACGGCCAGTTCAGCGACATCCTGCCGGTCGGTTCCGAATCGCTGGTGGGCTGCGAACCGGTGTATGAAGATATGCCGGGTTGGAGTGGCAGCACCGTGGGCGTGAAGCGCTACGAAGATCTGCCGCTGCAGGCCCGCAAGTACCTGGAGCGCATCGCCGAGATATGCGAAGTGCCGGTGGATATGGTTTCCACCGGGCCGGACCGCGACGAAACCATCGTGTTGCGTCATCCGTTCGAGGTCTGAGTAGGTGATCCTGACGCAAGAATCGAGCACGCATCGTAATGGCGATGCGTGTTTTTGTTTTAACGGAAGAAGTTTTACCGGAAGAAGAAGTAGCGCAAATGAAAACGGCCCGCTTGCGCGAGCCGTTAAATCATGGTGCCCAGAAGAGGACTCGAACCTCCACACCTTGCGGCACACGGACCTGAACCGTGCGCGTCTACCAATTCCGCCATCTGGGCGCTGCTTCGAGGGTGCGCACTTTAATTGCTATAGGAATTTGTGTCAATGACTAAGAAGAAAAAAAATATCCGCGAACTCGACCCGTACCTGGAACGCGAGCGCGAACAATACGATAACCCCTTGCCGAGCCGCGAGTTTATCCTGCAGATACTGGCCGAGAAGGGCGTGCCGGTGGAGCAGGAAGAATTGTGCGACCTGTTGCAGATCGAACTGGATGAGGAGGAATTGTTCGGGCGCCGCCTGCGGGCGATGGAGCGCGACGGCCAGATCATGCGCAACCGCAAGCGTGCGATCTGCGTGGTGGACAAGCTCGATCTGATCAAGGGCAAGGTTCAGGGCCATCCGGACGGTTTCGGCTTCCTGATCCCGGAGGATGGCAGCCCGGACCTAGTGTTGAGCGCCAAGGAGATGCATAAGGCATTGCACGGCGACACGGTGATGGCGCGCGTCGGTGGAGAGGATCGGCGCGGCCGGCGCGAGGCCAGCATCGTTGAGGTGCTGGAATGTGCCAATACGCGCGTGGTCGGGCGTCTGTACGAGGAACACGGCATCCAGTTCGTGGTCGCCGAGAATCGCCGTATCAGCCAGGACATCCTGGTCGCGCCGGGCGAAGCCGGCGGGGCCAGGGCGGGGCAGGTGGTGATGCTGGAGATCCTGCAGCAGCCCTCCAAGCACGCGCAGCCGATCGGCCGCATCGTCGAGGTGCTGGGCAACTACGCCGACCCCGGCATGGAGATCGAGATCGCGTTGCGCAAGCACGATCTGCCCAACGAGTTCCCGCCTGCCGCCAGGCATCAGGCCGAAGCGTTCTCGCCTGAAGTGAAGCCGGCCGATTATGCCGGGCGCGAGAGCGTGGTGCAGTTGCCGCTGGTGACCATCGACGGCGAGACCGCGCGCGACTTCGACGATGCGGTGTATTGCGAACCGCATGGCCAGGGCTTCCGTCTAGTGGTAGCCATCGCCGACGTGAGTTCCTACGTGAAATCCGGCGACGCGCTGGACAAGGAGGCGATCAATCGCGGCAACTCGGTGTATTTCCCGCGCCGCGTGATCCCGATGCTGCCGGAAGAGCTGTCCAATGGGCTGTGTTCGCTCAACCCCAATGTTCAGCGCCTGTGTATGGTGTGTGACATGCAGATCTCTGCCTCCGGCGAGATACTGAAACACCGTTTCTATCCCTCGGTGATGTTCTCGCATGCGCGCCTGACCTACACCCAGGTCGCCGACATGCTGGCCGACCCGCAGGGCGAGAACGCGCGCCAGTACGCACATGTCCTGCCGCACATCAACAACCTGCACAAGCTGTTCCAGACCCTGCTGCAGGCGCGCGAGAAGCGCGGCGCCATCGACTTCGAGACGGTCGAGACGCAGATGATCTTCAACGACCAGGGCAAGATCGAGAAGATCGTGCCGGTGATCCGCAACGACGCGCACAAGCTGATCGAGGAATGAATGCTGGCGGCGAACGTGTGCGCGGCGGCATTCCTGAAGGAACATGAGCATCCGGTGCTGTACCGCATCCACGAAGGCCCGACACCAGAGAAGCTGGAAGCGGTGCGCGAATTCTTCAAGGAGTTCGGCCTGCAGCTGGGCGGCGGCGACGATCCGCAGGCTGCTGATTACTCCAAGCTGCTCAAGCAGATCAAGGGTCGTCCTGATGCCGGACTGTTGCAGACCGTGATGTTGCGTTCCCTGCGCCAGGCCGTGTATGCGCCCGAGAACACCGGTCATTTCGGTCTGGGTTACGAAGCCTATGCGCATTTCACTTCGCCGATCCGCCGCTACCCCGATCTGCTGGTGCACCGCGCCATCAAGGCCGTGCTGCAAGGCAAGCAATACAAGCCGCAGCTCAAATGGGCGGAACTGGGCGTGCATTGCTCGATGACCGAACGCCGTGCCGACGATGCCACGCGCGATGTGGAAGCCTGGCTCAAATGTTTCTACATGCGCGACCATCTGGGCAGCGTGTTCGAAGGCTCCATTTCATCGGTCACCGGCTTCGGCCTGTTCGTGGCGCTGGACGACCTGTATGTCGAAGGTCTGGTGCACGTGTCGGAACTCGGGGCGGACTATTACCATTTCGACGCCGCCAAGCACCAGATGCTGGGCGAGCGCACCGGCAAGCGTTACCGCCTCGGCGACCGCGTGCGCGTGAAAGTGGTGCGGGTGGATATGGAGAGCACCAAGATCGATTTCGTGCTGGAAAGCGTTACGGCTTCAGCCGGCGATGACATCGATGTCGGTGCCTGGGGGGAGGCTCCACCCAAAAAGGCCAAGGCGGAAACCAAGGGCAAGAAAGCGGGTAAACGTCATGGCTGAGTCACGCATCATCCACGGTTTCCATGCCGTCACCGCGCGCATCCGCCAGAACGCCGACAGCGTGCTGGAAGTGTTCGTCGATACCCAGCGCCGCGATCCGCGCGCGCGCGACCTGCTCAAGCTGGCGGAGACGAATGGGGTACGCATCATCCAGGTGGACGGCAAGCGCCTCGACGGCATGGCCGGAAGCACGCGTCATCAGGGCGTCGCGGCAAGGGTGGATGCGGCGCAGAAGGTGCAGCATCTGGACGATGTGCTGGATACGCTGACAGAGCCGGCGTTGCTGCTGGTGCTGGACGGCGTGCAGGACCCGCACAATCTGGGCGCCTGCCTGCGCAGTGCCGATGCCTTCGGCGTGCACGCGGTGATCGCGCCCAAGGACCGCGCCGTGGGCATCAACGCCACAGTGGAAAAGGTCGCCTGCGGCGCGGCGCAGACCGTGCCCTACATCACGGTCACCAACCTGGCGCGTACCCTGCGCGAACTGCAGGAGCGCGACATCTGGGTCATCGGCATGGATGGCGAAGCGGACACAAATCTGTATGATGTGCAGCACAAAGGTGCGGTGGCCTGGGTACTCGGCGCGGAAGGCGAGGGCCTGCGCCGCCTGACCCGCGAGACCTGCGACCAGCTGGTGCGTATCCCGATGCAGGGGAGCGTTGAAAGTCTGAACGTGTCGGTGAGTACCGGCGTGTGTTTGTACGAAGCAAGAAGGCAGAGGGCTGTTAAGTAAAATAATAAGGCAAGAGGAGAGGGTGATGCAGAAGTTCGATTTTTCGATCCTGACGCGCGACGGCCAGAAGGTGGAGAGCGTCGTCATCGCCGGGCGCGATCAGGCCGAGGCGGAACGCAAGCTGCGCCAGATGTACCGCTATTGCGAAGTGGTGAGCTGTAATGCCAGGCAGGCTGACGACGGCAGGAACCAGCAAGTCATGTCGGTCGAGGATATCCTGTCGTTGATCTCCAAGTGACTTACCCGGTCACTCGATGAAGCCGTCGGCCAGCAGTTCCTTGAGCAGATCGTTGTAGTCATGCGCGCCGCGGCTGTCCGGCGCATGCTCGAACACGGTTTTGTTGAGCGCCGGACTTTCCGCCAGGCTCACGTTCTCCGCGATGCGGGTGCGGCAAACATCCGCCCCGAAATGCTCTTCCACCATCTTCAGCACATCCCAGGCCATGCGCCGCCTCCCGTCGAAGCGGGTGAGCAGATAGCGCCGACTGACGCGGCGCTTGAGTACGTGCTCCAGCGCGTTCAAGGTCTTCTCGATCTGCAGCGCTCCCTTGGTGGAGAGATGATCGGCGGAGATCGGCACAATCAGGCCGCTGCAGGCGAAGATCGCGTTCAGCGACAGCACGCCGACCATCGGATTGCAGTCGATCACCACCGGGGTATCCTTTCCGCCAAAGCGCTCGGCGTGC
>JBQGEN010000086.1:0-1693 GCA_052039615.1 Sideroxyarcus sp.
GTCGCGCTGGGCCTGCTCACATTCCTGATCACGAAATACCTGCTCAAATTATCACCGTTCATTCCCGCCCCGTTGATCGGGCTGGGCGTTGCGACGGCGCTCTCCTCGACGCTCTTCGCGGGCACAGGGCTGACGCTGATCAAAGATAAATACGGCGCCAGTCCGACCGATTTCTTCGTCTTCACCTTGCCCGGGCCGATCCCGCTCGACGCGAAGACGCTTTTGGACCTGGCATACTTTGTCGCCGCGATCATCTTCGTCTCGGCGGTCGAGAGCCTGTTGTGTTCGCGGATGGCCGACCGCCTGGCCGACAACAAAGGCACTCCTTTCAACCCCAACAAGGAACTGTGGGGCCAGGGGCTGGTGCAAGTCTTCATCCCTTTGTTCAACGGCTTCCCGCACACGGGCGCGCTCGCTCGCACGGCCACCAACATCAAAGTCGGCGCGATCTCCCCGCTGGCAGGAATCTTCAAATGCGTTCTCAAACTGCTGATGGCCGCCTTCCTGGCTAAGTACCTGGAACTCGTCCCGATGGCCTCGATCGGGGGCATCCTGCTCTACGTCTCGACGGCGATGGTCAAACCCGCCGAAGTCAAAGAGGCGCTTGCGATGAGCAGGTTTCACATCGGATTGATGATCTTCACCGCCGTCATGGTCGTCATCACCGACTTCCTGACGGGCGTCTTGTCGGCGATCGCGGTTTACGCTGTCGGCTATTTCATCGGCAAGAGGATAGAGGCCAAGCAGGAGAAGAAGGCCCCGGGACCCGCCTACTCTCCGACCGGCGATTAAACGTCGCGGAAAAGACGTGAGGTCCAAACAGCGGGCGATGAAACGCAAGAGGGGCTTTTCATCGTCCGCTCTACAGTTTTCAAGAAAAAAACTTTGCCACAGAGGCGCCGCAGCCACAGAGGGAAAATAAAGCTCAATGTCGGCGCTCTTTTTCTCTTCATCCTCTCTAAGCCTGCGGTGGCTGCGGTGGCAATTCATTTGAAACTCATCGCGGTTTTCTTACTGACCTTTTGTTCCTTCACGTCGTCGTACGCGCAAACCGTCATCGACGACCAGGGCGAGGACACGCAATTCTGGAACGAGACTCAGGTCATTTTCCCGATGCGCGAGCGCGTCGACCTGATGCTGTTCGGCGTGCTGCGGATGGGCCGCGATTTGGCCCGGCCCGTGGACGAGCGCGGCGGCGCGGGCGTCGCGTTCAAGACCAACAGGTTCCTTATGGTCATACCGACCTGGCTCTACATCGCGCAGCAGCCGACCGCTACGAGCAAAAATATCGAGCATCGCCTGATCTTCAACGCGACGTTCAAATTCCCGCTCGGCCAATTCGCTTTCACCGACCGCAACCTGATCGAAAGGCGATTGCGCAACGGCCGCGACGATTTCACGATGTACCGCAACCGGCTGCAGATCGACCACCCGGCCAGCATCGGTTCCTTCAAATTCCGCGTCTTCGTGGCCGACGAAGTCTGGTACGACTCGCTGCAAAACGCCTGGACTCGCAACCGCGTCTCCGCCGGGATCATCAAACAATTCTCCCAACGCTTCACCGCCGAGTTCTTCTACCTGCGGCAGAACGACGGAAGCGCGCGTCCCGGCGACGCCCACGTGATCGGCACACTCTTCAAGCTGTACCCGTAGGCGTCAAGCAATTCGCATGATCTCTGTACCAGTTTTCAAC
>JBQGEN010000087.1:0-2205 GCA_052039615.1 Sideroxyarcus sp.
CTCGGCGTGATCCATCGCGCGCCCACCGGCACTTCGGCGTACCCGGCGTTCCTGCAGCTGGTGCACCGCCAGTTGCAGCGTGACTATCGCGAGGAGGACCTGCGCAGCGAAGGATTGCGCATCTTCACCACGCTGGACCCGCGCGTCCAGCAGCAGGCCGAGGAGGCGCTGGCGCAACGTCTGAGAGAGATCGAAATGGCGCGCAAGATGGCCGCCGGCACGCTGGAAGGCGCCGCCGTGGTCAGCAGCACGCAGCACGGCGACATACTCGCGCTGGTGGGCGGACGCGAGGCGCGTTATGCCGGATTCAACCGCGCGGTCGACGCGCAGCGCCCGATCGGTTCGCTGGCCAAGCCCATCGTGTTCCTGACCGCGCTGGAGAAGCAGGACCGCTATACGCTGGTCACGCCGCTGGATGACAGCGCGCTGGTGTGGCGCCAGCCCGGCACCAGCGACTGGAAACCGCAGAACTATGACCGCCAGTATCACGGCCAGGTGCCGCTGCACACGGCGCTGGCGCATTCCTACAATGTATCCACCGCGCGCCTCGGCATCGAACTCGGCATCGACAACATCCTCGACAAGCTTCCCCGCTACGGTATCGAACGCCGTCCGCCGCCGTTCGCCTCGTCGCTGCTCGGTGCCTTCGAACTTTCCCCGCTCGAAGTGGCGCAGCTGTACCAGACCTTTGCCGATGGCGGCTTCCGCACGCCGTTGCGCGCCATCCGCGAGATCGTCACGGCCGGCGGCGAGCCGCTGCAGCGCTATCCGCTCAACGTGGAGCCGGTCGCCGCGCCGGCGCCGGTTTATCTGCTGACGGCGGGCTTGCAGGGCGTGGTGCGCGAGGGCACCGCCAAGGCGCTGACCAACTGGCTGCCCGCCGAAATGAACGTGGC
Organism: Sideroxyarcus sp.; assembly: GCA_052039615.1. Taxonomy (GTDB): domain Bacteria; phylum Pseudomonadota; class Gammaproteobacteria; order Burkholderiales; family Gallionellaceae; genus Sideroxyarcus. Next base: position 897 of record JBQGEN010000087.1, read on the forward strand.
GGGCAAGACCGGCACCACCGACGACCTGCGCGACAGCTGGTTCGCGGGATATACCGGCGATCGCGTGGCAGTGGTGTGGGTCGGCCGGGACGACAACAAATCTTCGGGCCTGACCGGCGCCTCGGGCGCCATGACTGTCTGGGGCGAGATGATGAAGAACATCGAGCCCGAGCCGCTGCAGCCTGTCATGCCGGAGGACATCGAACTGGTCAGGGTCGATCCGGTCAGCGGTCTGCGTTATGACGAGGATTGCGCGGCCGGCGTGCCGATGCCGTTCATCAAGGGTACAGCGCCGGCCGAAACGTCGGCCTGTGCCAGCGCGCCGGCCGACGTGCCGAAGACTGCGGATGATCCGCCCGTGACGCTCGAAGCGCAGCCCGAGGTCGAACCGGAGAAGAAGAACTGGCTGCAGAGGTTGTTCAATTGACCACGCGATCCTTATTGCTGTTGGCGGCAGCTTTGCCGCTGGTGCTGGCCGGTTGCGCCAGCGTGAGCCCGCCGGTGCAGCCGGCTATACCCGCAGAGCTTGCCGTACCCGACGAAATACCGCGCGAGCCCGGCGAGGCCGTCATCATCGAACCCGAGCCGAGTCCGGTCATGTCGGGCAACAAGGCCGTCATCGCTTTGCTGGATCGGGCGCGGCTGGACAGCGGTGCCGGACGGCACGATGCGGCGGGCGCGTCGCTGGAGCGCGGACTGCGCATCGAACCGCGCAATGCCTGGCTGTGGAACGAACTGGCGCAACTGCGTCTTGCCCAGGGCCAATATGCGCAGGCGATCGCGCTGGCGCGAAAATCGAACAGCTTCGCCGGCGGCGAGCGCCGCTTGCAGGCCTTGAACTGGCGGGTGATCGGCAATGCGCGTGTCGCTCAGGGCGACTCTGTTGGCGCCGAGGAGGCGTTCAAGCTCGCTGCGGAACGCGAGCAGGCTGCGCCATCGGAGCCGTCGGGCACAGAGTTGTTCGGCGCCCCCTGATCCCGGCCCGTTCCACGATCCCCGTCGCCCGTATGGGCGATTTCTTTTGCGCCTGCGAGCGCCCGGGTGACACGGGCATGCTCAGGGCCGTTCTTCCGCCAGCACTTCAAAGCGACGCGACACTTGGTTGCCTTCCTGGTCGACGATGGTGATGGTGTGCGTGCCCGGGGTCGCATCCAGCGCATGCTGGTGAAAGGTGCGCGTCGAGCCGAGGTACTGGTCGTCGAGATGCCAGTGGATGACCGAATCGCGGTCGCGGTGCACGGCCTCGAACACGGTGCGACTCTTCTTTTCGGCGAGATCGACGGGGATGTAGATGCGTGCCCCGTGATCG
>JBQGEN010000088.1:0-12598 GCA_052039615.1 Sideroxyarcus sp.
ACTGCATCGGGATGCCGAACGCGAGCGCGGACAGGATGGTGATCTTGTGCGCGGCATCCACGCCCTCGATGTCGAAGGTCGGGTCGGCTTCGGCATAGCCCAGGCGCTGCGCCTCTTTCAGCACGGTATCGAAGGAAAGGCCCTTGTCGCGCATCTCGGACAGGATGAAGTTGGTTGTGCCGTTTATTATCCCCGCGATCCATTCGATACGGTTCGCGGACAGGCCCTCGCGCAGCGCCTTGATGATGGGGATGCCGCCCGCCACCGCCGCCTCGAACGCGACCATCACACCCTTGTCCTGAGCGGCCTTGAATATCTCGTTGCCGTGCACGGCCAGCAGCGCCTTGTTGGCGGTGACCACATGCTTGCCGTTGGCGATGGCTTTCATGACCAGCTCTTTCGCCACGCCATAGCCGCCGATGAGTTCGACGACGATGTCCACTTCCGGATCGGCCACCACGGCAAAGGCATCATCGATCACGCGGCAGGTGCCGCCGGTGACATTCCTGGCCAGTGCCACATTCTTGTCCGCCACCACGGTGATGCGGATGGGACGGCCGGCGCGGCGGGTGATCTCCTCCGCGTTGCGCTGCAGCACGGTGAAGGTGCCGCCGCCGACCGTACCGATGCCGAGAAGTCCTACATTCATTGGTTTGGTGCTCATGTTTCGTTTACCCAGGTTAATTGGTGCCGTGTTTCTTGCGATAGTTTTCCAGGAAGCGTGCGATGCGTGCGATGGCCTCGGTCAGGTCATCGGAATTGGGCAGGAACACCACGCGGAAGTGATCGGTGTTCGGCCAGTTGAAGCCCGTGCCCTGCACCACCAGCACCTTCTCTTCCTCCAGCAGCTCGAGGATGAATTTCTGGTCGTTCTCGATCGGGTACATCTTCGGATCAAGCCTGGGGAACATGTACAGCGCCGCCTTCGGCTTGACGCAGGTCACGCCGGGGATGGCGGTCAGCAGCGAGTGCGCGAGGTCGCGCTGCTTGCACAGGCGTCCGCCGGGCGCGACCAGGTCGTTGATGCTCTGGTAGCCGCCGAGTGCGGTCTGGATGGCGTACTGCCCGGGCACGTTGGAGCACAGGCGCATCGAGGCGAGGATGTTCAGGCCGTCGAGATAGTCCTGCGCCTTCTTCTTGGCGCCGGAGATCACCATCCAGCCGGAACGGTAGCCGCAGGCGCGGTAGTTCTTGGACAGGCCGTTCATGGTGACGAACAGCACGTCGTCCGCCAGCGACGCCATGGAGGTGTGCGTCGCGCCGTCGTACAGCACCTTGTCGTAGATCTCGTCGGCGAAAACGATCAGGTTGTGCTCGCGCGCCAGCTGGATGATCGCCTTCAGGATCTCGTCGGAGTACACCGCGCCGGTCGGGTTGTTCGGGTTGATGACGACGATCGCCCTGGTGTTTGGCGTGATCTTGCGGCGCATGTCGTCCATGTCCGGATTCCACTCGTTGGCTTCGTCGCAAATGTAGTGGCGCGGCGTGCCGCCGGCGAGCGTCACCGCAGCGGTCCACAGCGGATAATCGGGCGCCGGCACCAGCACTTCGTCACCGGGATTGAGCAGGCCCTGCATGGACATGACGATGAGCTCGGAGGCGCCGTTGCCGATGAAGATGTCGTCGATGGTGACCCCGGCGATCTTCTTCAGCTGGGTGTAGTGCATGATCGCCTTGCGTGCGGCGAACAGGCCCTTGGAATCGGAATAGCCGGACGAGTTCGGCAGGTTGAGGATGACATCCTGCTGCACCTCTTCCGGCGCGTCGAAGCCGAACGGCGCCAGGTTGCCGATGTTGAGCTTGATGATGCGCTGCCCTTCTTCTTCCATCTGCTTGGAACGCGCCATCACCGGGCCGCGGATGTCGTAGCAGACATTGGCCAGCTTGGCGGACTTCATCACCAGCTTGCCAGAAGGGGTATCTTTTTCGGATTTCACGTGAGCGCTTCCTGATTTGCCGGCCGACGCCGATGGTAGAATCATCGCAGTACAGACAAGGCGTTGCAAAGGCGGCGATTCTACCGCGCCGCCGCTACCCGCCGCAAATGGAGACCTCGCTTTGGCACTGCATCTGCAAACGAATACCGACCTGCATTTGTTCACTGGACATGGCCCAGGCTACGTTTCCGTCAACGGCCGCCGTTACACCCGGCCCATCGTGGTTGGAGCCGAGGGTGTGCGCACGGACTGGCCTGCAACAGATTTCGCCAGCCTCGATGCGTCACAGTTCGGCTATTTCATTGAACTTAAACCGGAAGTTCTACTGCTCGGCACTGGCGCGAAGCAGCAGTTCCCGCACCCCGATCTGTACCGCGAACTCGTCAAAAACCGCATCGCGGTCGAGTTCATGGATACGCCCGCCGCCTGCCGCACCTACAACATCCTCGTCGCCGAGGACCGGAAAGTGGTTGCGGCAGTGTTGTTATGAACGTTGGGAAGTTGTCGGCGGCAAGCAGGGAGCCCACTCGCCACTCACCACTTACCCCTCACAAAAACCGGAAGAACCGATGAACCAGACCCTGAATAACGTCATCACCCAGACCGAACAGGTCATCCTCGGCAAGCCGCGCCAGATCCGTCTCGCGCTCACCTGCCTGCTGGCGCGCGGCCACCTGCTGATCGAGGACCTGCCGGGCGTCGGCAAGACCACGCTGGCGCATGTGCTGGCCAGCACGCTGGGCCTGCAGTTCCGGCGCATCCAGTTCACCAGCGACATGCTGCCCGCCGACATCCTCGGCGTCTCTATCTACCAGCGCGACAGCGGCGAGTTCAAGTTCCATGCGGGACCGATCTTCGCGCAGATGATCCTCGCCGACGAAGTGAACCGCGCCACGCCGAAGACGCAGAGCGCGCTGCTGGAGGCGATGGAGGAACAGCAGGTCACCAGCGAGGGCGACACGCGCCCGCTGCCGGTGCCGTTCTTCGTCATCGCCACGCAGAACCCGACCAACCAGATCGGCACTTTCCCGCTGCCGGAATCGCAGCTCGACCGCTTCCTGATGCGCATCCAGCTCGGCTATCCCGACGCCCAGGCCGAGCGTAACCTGCTGTCCGGCGTGGACCGGCGCGACATCATCGCCAAGCTCACGCCGCAAATGGAGACCGCCGAACTGCTGGCCCTGCAGCAGCAAGTGCGGCAGGTGCTCGTCTCCCCCGCCCTGCTCGACTACGTGCAGGCCATCCTGCGCCACACGCGCGAATCGGCGCGCTACGTGCATGGATTGAGCCCGCGCGCGGGCCTGTCGCTGCTCGCCGCCGCGCGCGCCTGGGCCCTGCTCGACGGGCGCAACGCGGTCATCCCGGAAGACATCCAGGCGGTGCTGCAAGGGGTAGCCAGTCACCGCCTGCAGAGCGTGCAGGACGTGCAGGTCTCCGACGGCGACAAGCTGGCGCGCGAGCTCATCGAAGCAGTCGCCATTCCCTGACGGGCAAGGCGATCATACTCACAACCGTGTTCGCCGCACTCAAACAAGGCTTCCGCAACTGGGCGTTCCGCCGCGGCGTCGAAAGCGGCACGCTGGTGCTCAACCAGCGCCGCATCTACATCCTGCCCACGCGCCAAGGCTTCGGCTTCGCTTTCATGCTGGTGCTGATGCTGCTGGGCAATATCAATTACAACCTGAGCCTGGGCTATGTGCTCACCTTCCTGCTTGCCACCGCCGGCGGTGTCAGCATGCTGCACGCCTTCCGCAATATGGCGCAGCTGGAGATTCATGCCGGCTACGTCGACCCGGTGTTTGCCGGCGACCAGGCGCGCTTCGTGTTCCACTTCAACAATCCCGGCGCGCTGGAACGCTACCGCATCCACCTGCACGACGATGGCGGACACCGCACGGCGTTCGACCTGCCCGCGCGGCAGTCGACGCGGGTAGAGCTGGCCATCCCCGCGCCACGGCGCGGCTGGCTGGACAGCGGCCGCCTGACGCTATACACCAACTTCCCGCTCGGCTTGTTCCATGCCTGGACCTATATCCATTTCGACGTGCGCGGCCTGGTCTATCCCAAGCCCGCCGCGCCACAGCCGTTGCCCGCAGCCTCGGCGCAGGCCGGCACCGGCAAGACGATGGTGAAGGGCGACGAGGATTTTTCCGGCCTGCGCAGTTACGTGGCCGGCGACGCCATGCCGCGCATCGCGTGGAAGGCGCTGGCGCGCGAGCAGGGCCTGCAGGTCAAGCAGTTCTCGGCACTGCAGGGTAGCGAGCTGTGGCTGGACTGGTCGCTGCTCCCGGACATCGCACAGGAAAGGAAGCTGGAGCTGCTTGCACGCTGGGTGCTGGATGCCGATGCACGCGGCCTGATGTACGGCCTGCGCCTGCCGGATGGCGAACTGGCGCCGCAGCACGGTCAGGCGCACCGGGCGGAATGTTTGCGGCGGCTGGCGTTGTTCGGGATGGGCGAGCGATGAGACCGGCCGCCCCACTCCCCTCGCCCCTCGTTTTCGGCCTGCTCGCCTGCATCCTGCTGGTCAGCGCGCCGCATGCCGAGCACCTGCCGCTGTGGGTCAGCGCACTCTGTTCGGCACTGCTGGCATGGCGCGCCTATCTCAGCTGGAGCGGCAACCCGCTGCCGCCGCGCTGGCTGCTGCTGGGCGTGACGATCGCCAGCGTGGCTGCCATCGCCATCACGTTCCGCTCGCTGTTCGGACGCGATGTCGGCGTCACGCTGCTGATCCTGCTGGTCACGCTCAAGCTGCTGGAGCTGCGCTCGGTGCGCGACGCCACGCTGCTGATCTATCTTGCCTGCTTCATCATCATCACCAATTTCTTCTATTCGCAGAGCATCCCCACCGCGCTGTTCATGCTCGCCACCCTGCTGGCGATCATGGCGACCTGGGTGCACCTGCACACCGGCGACCTCAGGCTGAAGCCGCGCCTGCGCATCGCCGGCATCCTGCTGCTGCAGGCGATCCCGCTGTCGCTCGTGCTGTTCGTGCTGTTCCCGCGCGTGCAGGGCCCGCTGTGGGGCATGCCGCAGGATGCCTATGCCAGCAGCGGCCTGTCCGACACCATGGCGCCGGGCAGCATCAGCCGGCTGTCGCTGTCCGATGCCGTCGCCTTCCGCGTCACCTTCGGCGACCGGACGCCCCTGCGCGGCCAGATGTACTGGCGCGGGCCGGTGCTGTGGGACTTCGACGGCACCACCTGGACGCGCGGGCATGGCCTTGCCATGCGCCCCCCCTCGCTCGCCGATGCGGGCACGCCGGTGGATTACACCGTGACGCTGGAACCGCACAACAAGCCGTGGCTGTTCACGCTAGAGATGCCGGAAAAGATCTCCATCCGCGCCTTCCAAACATCGGATTTCCAGCTGCTCAACCGCAGGCCGGTGAATACGCGCCTGCGCTATGAAGCCACCTCGCACCTGAGCTATCGCGCCAGTCCCGACGAGCCGCCGCAGCAGTTGCAGCGCGCGCTGGAACTGCCGAGCGGCTTCAATCCGCGCACGAGGCAACTGGCGCAGGAATGGCGCACCGAGCACCGGGACGATCAGGCCGTGATGGACGCCGCCCTCGCCTACTTCAACCGCAACGGCTTCGAGTACACGCTGGAACCGCCCTTGCTGGGCGCCAACAGCGTGGACGATTTCCTGTTCCGCACGAAAAAAGGCTTCTGCGAACACTATGCTTCGAGTTTCGTGTTCCTGATGCGCGCGGCGGGCATCCCGGCGCGCGTGGTGACCGGCTACCAGGGCGGCGAGTACAACGAGCTCGGCGGCTACTACGTCCTGCGTCAGTACGACGCGCATGCCTGGGCGGAGGTCTGGCTGCGCGAGCGCGGCTGGGTGCGCATCGACCCGACCGGCGCCATCGCACCGAGCCGCCTCCAGGACGGGCTGAACGCAGCCCTGCCGGGCAACACCGCGCTGCCTTTCCTTGCCCGCACGCACTCGTCGCTCCTGCTCAGGCTGCGCCTCAATCTGGACGCGCTGGCCAACCAGTGGAACCAATGGGTGCTGGGCTACGACAGCGAGCGTCAGTTCGCCTTTCTCACGCGCCTGGGCATGGAAGACATCACGTGGAAGAAACTTGCGCTCAACATGCTGGGCGGGGTGGCGCTGCTGGCCGGCCTGTTCACCCTGTTCATGCTGCGGCGGCTGGCGGTACGGCAGCACGACGCGGTGCAGGCCGTCTACCTCAGGTTCTGCCGCAAGCTGGACAAGCACGGCACGACGCGCGCGGCGCATGAAGGCGCGCGGGACTTCGCCGCGCGCGCCGCACAGCGCCATCCGCAGCACGCCGCGCAGATCGCCGCCATCACCGCGCGCTACATCGCCTTGCGCTACGGCGACGCGCACGGCGCAGAGGCGCAGCGCGCATTCAGGGATGCGGTCCGGGCGTTCAAGTTATAATCCGCGCAGCTCAACCGACCACGCCCATCATGCAGATCACCCGCCGCCTGGAATTCGATGCCGGACACCGCATCCCCAACCACAACAGCCAGTGCAAGCACCTGCACGGGCATCGCTACACCATCGAGATCACCCTGTCGGGCGACGTCATCACCACCGAAGGCGTATCGGAACAGGGCATGGTGATGGATTTCTCGGACGTGAAGCGCATCGCCAAGGAACATGTGGTGGACGCGTGGGACCACGCCTTCCTGGTCTATCGCCGCGACCAACCGGTGCTGGATTTCCTGAACTCGCTGCCTGGCCACAAGACCGTGGTGCTGGACGTCATCCCGACGGCGGAGAACTTGGCGAAAGTCGCCTTCGACCTGCTGCAGGACGCCTATCGCGACATCTACGGCAACCACCTGCGGCTGGAACGCGTGCGCCTGTACGAGACCCCCAACAACTGGGCGGACCATACGCGCTAGTCTCAGGCCGTCCAGCCAGCTTCGGCCCGTTCAGCCGAGCTGCTCGGGATCGTAGAAGCACACCGTGTTACCGCCGGCCTCCTTGGCCCGATACATCGCGGCATCGGCATGCCTGATCAGTTCTTCCGTCGATTCGTCGCCGCCATGCAGCAGGCAGATGCCAATGCTGGGCGAACTGTGGTGTTCGTGCCCCTTCAGGACGTAGGGCAACGCCAGCGCCTCGCGTATCTTTTCCGCCACCACGCCCGCCTTGTGCACGGCATCCTCGCGCGCGCCGCTGACGCTCTCCAGCAGCACCACGAACTCGTCGCCGCCCAGCCGCGCCACGGTATCCATCTCGCGCACGCAGGATTTGATGCGCTTCGCCACCTCGACCAGCATCAGGTCGCCGTGGTCGTGCCCGTACGTATCGTTCAGCGGCTTGAAGCGGTCCAGGTCGATGAACAGCAGCGCCCCGAAATCCTCGTGGCGTGACGATGCCGTCAGCACCGCCTGGAACCGTTCAAGGAACAAGCGGCGGTTGGGCAGCTGCGTCAGCACGTCATAGAACGCCATGCTGCGCATCTCCTCTTCGGCGCGCTTGCGCTCGGTGATGTCGCTGAAGATGGCGACATACTGGGTGGTCTCCTGCCGTTCGTTCTTCACGGCGGAGATGCTCAGCCACTTCGGGTAGATCTCGCCGTTCTTGCGCCGATCCCATATCTCCCCCGCCCACGAGCCGGTATGCAGCAATTGCTGCCACATCCTGAGATAGAAGGGGCGGTCCTGCCTGCCCGAACTCATGATGCGCGGGTTCTTGCCCAGCACCTCCTCGGCGCTGTAGCCGGTGATCTCGGTGAACGCGCGGTTGACGCGGATGATGCTGGAGCGCGCGTCGGTGATGAGGATGGCATCATGCGTCTCGAAGGTTGCCGCCGCGATGCGCAGCTCCTGCTCGGCCTGCTTGCGCCGCGTGATGTTATGGCAGAACACGAAGAACTTCCGGCTTTCCGGCATGAACGTTGCCGCCACCTCGATGTCGACCACGCGGCCGTCCTTGCGCCGATGGCGCGTCTCGAAACGGTCGTAGCCCAACGCCATGATCCTGTCGATGTGCGCCTTGACGTCATTCGGCCGCTCGTTCGCCTCCAGCTGGCTGATGTGCATGCCCACCAGCTCCTGCATGGTGTAGCCGGATATCTTGGCATAGGCCGCGTTGACCTCCTCCAGAAAACCCTCCGCATCGGCCATCCAGAAACCGTCCATCGCCGTCTCGAGCACCTGCCGGTGGCGCTGCAGCGCCGCCTGTGCTTTCTTGCGCTCGGTGATGTCACGGCTGGCAGCGAACAGATAGCCCTTGCCACCGATCTCGACGCCGGTGGCGCAGATCTCGACATCCAGCAGGCTGCCATCCTTGCGCCGATGCACGGTCTCGAACGTATCGCTGCCACCCATGAATGCCTTGAGTCTCTCGCGCAGTTCCTGCGCAGAGAACCGTTCATCCCAATCCCATACCTTGAGCTGCATGGTCTCCTCGCGGGTATAGCCCAGCATGCGGCAGAAGGCATCGTTCACCTCCAGCACCTTGCCGTCGAGGCCCAGCACATGGATGCCTTCCATCGAGTTCTGCATCAGCGCCTGATTGCGGCGCAGCAGCGCTTCGGTCACACGCATGCTCTCGCGCTGGGCGGTGATGTCCAGCCCCAGACCGACCAGCACCGGTTCGCCGTCGCGCGCCACGCGGCGCCCGGTGAAATGGTACGCTCGCCCCGTGCCGTCCTTCGCCAGCAGCGTGGCCTCCACCGATACCTCGCCCTGCGCGAACACCTGGCCTATCGCGCTCCCGATACTGACCTTGTCCTCGCCCGCGAAGAAATCCAGCGGATGGCTGGCGGCGATCTCGTCCGCGCCGCGCTGCAGCACCTGTTCCAGGTTGCGGTTCCACATCAGGAAACGCCCCTGCGTGTCGATCATGTAGAAGACGCCCGGCAGCGACTCGATCAGTTCCTTGCGGAAGGCGTTCTCGCGCTCTATCAACTCTCCATCGGACAGCTTGTCCAGCATGACGTTCAGCGCGTCGACCAGCTCGCCGATCTCGCCGCCGGCCTTCTCGTACAGATGCGCCATGCGGTTCCCGGCCGCGATCTCGCGCGCGGCATCGCTGATCCGCTGCAGGGGGGCGAAGGCGCGCCGGAGCATAAGGAACAGCACGCTGCCGACCAGCAACACCGCCAGCAGTGTCCCGGCGGCGCCAGAGCGCGTGATGTCCTCCATCTGCTCGGCCGCCACCGCGGCAGGCAGGTGGTAGGCCAGCAGCAGGAAGCGCGACGGCTGGCCGGGGTCGAAATAGACGCGCTCCGCCGCCAGATACTGCTCGCCGTTGCGTCCATTGGCGGTCTGCAGCGGCAGGTAGCTCTGCGTCTGTGCCGCGAACATCGGAGCGAGCGCGGGAAAATCGGTGGTGATGCCGCCCTTCACCCCCAGTTCGAAGGAGAAGGCGCGCCCGGAATTCGGATGGAGCAGATAACGCCCCTGCTGATCCGCGATGAACGCCTGCGCGCCCTGAGGCAGGCCGGCGCCGGCGAAGTCGAACAGGGAATGCGCATCCTGATTGATGACCAGCAGGCCGAAGACATGGCCGCCCGCATCGAACACGGGCGTGACGGCACGCAAGGTGGGGCGATGCGGCTCTCTTATGCCGCCCGCTTCCCGTTCGAGATTGAATTCGGAGAGATGCACCCGCCCGGCCGCCAATGCCAGCCCGGCCTTGAAATAGTCGCGTTCGCCTTCGGCCCCTTGCACCTTGCGCGGCGCCACCTCGACGCGACCGTCGCGGCGCTCGACGTCAACCAGTTCACGTCCACCAGCGGCCACGCCGATGAAGCGCACTTTGAAGTAATGCGGACGCGCGCGCAGGAAGGCGGCGAAATTGTCCTGCATGCGCGCTTGCCAATGCGCATAGGGAATCTTGTCGCGCGGATCGAAACCGTGATTGGCCCTGGCGCGCACGATGCCGGAGACGGGCGCGGTGCCGGCCAGGAACAGCGCATCCTGACGCAAGGCCTCGATGGCCTGGTTCAGGCGCACCTTTTCGACCCGGAGCGCCGCCTCGATGTCGGCACTGCGCTCCTTCAGGTATGCCTCATGCAGGCGCCGGTTCTCGTTGCCGATCCACAACAGGGTGCCGACCGCCACCAGCAACAGCATGCCGGCCGTGATGCGCGTCGATAACCGGAAGTCGTTCAGTCGCATGCGGCACACTCTCCTTCAGCAAGAAGTCAGGCCGATGCTATCAGGTTGGAACGCGGAATCAACCCCGTTGCGACAAGTGGGACATGTGCCGCACCGCCCGGCACAGATCTTCCCAAGCCTGCGCCTTCTCGGCCGGACTGCGCAACAGATAGGCGGGGTGATAAGTGACCAGAACGGGAATCCCCTGATGGTCATGCAGCGTGCCGCGCAGGGAGCCCAGCGTGGCATCGCGTCCCAGCAAGGACGTTGCCGCAACCTTGCCCAGCGCCACGATAAGCCTGGGTTTGATCAGCGCGATCTGCCGCTCCAGGTAAGGCAGGCAGGTCGCGATCTCGTCGGGCTCGGGGTTGCGATTGCCGGGCGGGCGGCATTTAACGATGTTGGCAATATACACATTGCTGCCGCGCTTCAGCCCGATGGACATCAGCATGTTGTCCAGCAGCTTGCCTGCCTGCCCCACAAACGGTTCGCCCTGCGCATCCTCGTCCGCGCCCGGCCCCTCGCCGACAAACAGCCATTCGGCATGCTCGTCGCCCACGCCGAACACCGTCTGCGTGCAGCCCGCGCGCAGTTTGCAGGCGGTGCAGTCGCGCACCATGCCTTTGAGTTCCGGCCAGTCCAGGGATGCGATCACGGCCGCTCTGGACCGGTGCGGTTCCGCTTCAGCCGGAGCCGCTTGTGCCGCTGCAACGGGAACGGCTGCGGGAACCGCCGCGGGCGCGGGCGCGTCGCGGCGTACCCACAGCGGATAGAGGTTGAGTTCGCGCAGAACAGCTTCGTCCCGGATATTCACAGTTCCCTTCCCATCAGGATCGCGTCTTCGCGTCCATGTTCAGCCGGATAATAATCCCGGCGCAATCCGATATCGGCGAATCCCGCCCGCCGGTAAAGGCAGATCGCCGCCGCATTGGAAGCGCGCACCTCCAGCACCATGCGCCGCATGTCGCGGCGGCGCGCCAGCGCCATCATCTCTTCCAGCAGATTGCGCCCCCAGCCTTGTCGCTGGTGCTGCGCAGCGATGGCGATGTCGAGCAGTTCCGCCTCGTCCACCGCCAGCATCAGCACCGCATAGCCGAGCATGATCCCGTCCTTCTCGTACACCTTGCATTCGTATTTGCTGCGCAGCGCATCGCTGAAATTGCCCGGCGTCCACGGATGGGCATGCACCTCGCGCTCGATGCGCAACACGCCATCCAGGTCGGCCTCGGTCATGTCGCGCAGGATCATTGCTGCCGTTCGCTGGTCTTCAGTGCGACCTTGTCGCGCAGGTACAGCGGCAGCGCCAGCGCGGCATCCACCGCATTGCCGCTGGCGAACTCAATGGCCGCGAGCCGCGCGACCGCGCCCGCCTGCGGCACGGCCTGCGCATCCACGCCAGACAACTGCTTGCCGTAATGCGCCGCCAGAGCCTGCCCCGAGCCGGCCGAAGGGTTCACGGCGAAACCGGTGCCAACGCCGAACCAGCCGTCGCCCGCCATGGCTGGCGCATCCTCTGCCTTGCACAGACATGGCTCGACCAGCGTCGTCCACACGCCATCGCGCCTCTCATATGCCGCCAGATACAGCTCGCCCATGCGCGCATCGATGGCCGCGATGACCTTGTCCTTGCCGGACGCTTCCGCCAACGCCTGCAGCGTGCATACGCCGACCACGTCGACACCGGCGCCAAACGCCAGGCCTTGCGCCACGCCGCAGGCGATGCGCACGCCGGTGAACGAGCCCGGGCCCTTGCCAAAGGCGACGCCATCGATTTGTTTGATCCTGATCCCTGCATCCTTGAGCAAGGCATCGAGCATCGCCAGCAGCATCTCGGAATGCTTCTGCCCGACCGGCTCGCAACGCTCGCTCAGTGCGCCGTCCTGCCACAGCGCGACCGAGCAGTATTCGGTGGAAGTCTCTACCGCCAGTATCTTCATCAGGCCAGCAGCAACGCTACCGCCTGCGCCGCGATGCCTTCGCTGCGCCCGGTGTAGCCGAGTTGTTCGGTGGTGGTCGCCTTCACGTTCACCGCATTGCGCGCGATGCCTAGATCGGCGGCGATGTTGTCGACCATCTGCGGGATGTGCGGCGCCATCTTGGGCGCCTGCGCGATGATGGTGGCATCCACGTTGCCGATGCGATAGCCGACTGCCTCGATCTTCTTCGCCACATCGCGCAGCAGGATGCGGCTGTCGATGTCCTTGTACTTCGCGTCGGTGTCGGCGAAGTGCTTGCCGATGTCGCCCAGCGCCGCCGCGCCGAGCAGTGCATCGCAGATGGCATGCAGCAGCACGTCCGCATCGGAGTGGCCGAGCAGGCCCTTGCTGTACGGAATATCCACTCCTCCAATAATCAGCTTGCGGCCTGCAACCAGTTGGTGGACGTCGAAGCCCTGTCCTATTCTCATTTTCTTTCCTTCAGTAGCAGTTCCGCCAGTTTGATGTCCTGCGGATACGTCACTTTGAAATTGCTGCTGTCGCTCGCCACCAGCTTCGGCTGCAGCCCCAGCGCCTCGACGGCGGAGGCTTCGTCGGTGACGTTGCTGCACCGAGCCAGCGCTTCCGACAGCAG
>JBQGEN010000089.1:0-10830 GCA_052039615.1 Sideroxyarcus sp.
CATTTGCAGGGTGTTGTCGAGATCCGCTTCGGAGGGCGTGACGACCGGCAGCGGGGCGGGGGTGGCCGGTTTCGCGGCCATGGCGGCCTTCTCCTTGTGCGCCAGGCGCTCGGCCTTCTCCTGCTTCTCGCGCTCGATGCGGAACTGGCGATACTCGTGGCGTTCGCGCGCGATCTCGGCGGCCTGCTGTTCCTGTTCGCGCTGCCAGATCTCGCTCTTGGCATAACGATAATATTGAACCAGCGGGATATGGCTGGGGCACACATAGGCGCAGGCACCGCATTCGATGCAGTCGAACAGGCTGAACTCCTGCGTCTTGCCGAAGTTGTCCGATTTGGCGAACCAGTACAGATCCTGCGGCTGCAGATCGGCGGGGCATACGTCGGCGCAGCGCGTGCAGCGGATGCAGGGCAGGGCGGGCACGGGCGGCGGGAACAGCGCGGGCGAGCCCTCGATGATGCAGTTGGTTGCCTTGGTCACGCCCACGGCGCCGGAGGGCAGGTCCACCCCCATCATCGGGCCGCCCATGATGTGGCGGTCGGTGTCAGGCTTGCTGCCCGCCTGCGCCACCAGTTCATCGACCGGGGTACCAAGCAACACTTCGAAATTCTGTGCGCGTTCGACATTGCCGGTGACAGTGACGATGCGCGAAAGCAACGGCTCGCCGTAGGTGATCGCCCGCCAGGCACTGTAGGCGGTGGCGACGTTGAAGCACTGTACGCCCTTTTCGGTGGAGCGCACCCCTGCCGCGACCTCGATGCCAGTGAGTACACGGATCAGCTGCTTGGCGCCGCCGCCCGGATATAGCGTGGGTACGGCGATCACTTCCATGTATTTGTGCCCGTCGTCCAGCACGGCTTGCCGCATCGCGGCGATTGCTTCCGGCTTGTTGTCCTCGATGCCGACCAGCACTTCTTCGGCGTATAGCAATTCGCGCAACACTTCCGCGCCGCGCAGGATCTCGGTAGCGCGTTCGCGCATCAACAGGTCGTCGCAAGTGATATAGGGCTCGCACTCGGCGCCGTTGAGCACCAGGGTCTTGATCTTGTGTTTGTTGGAGTACGACTTCATGTCGCTGGGGAACACCGCGCCCCCCAGGCCGACCACCCCCGCTTCGCGCAGGCGATGGCGCAGTTCGGTGTGCGGCGTCTGCTTGTAGTCCACGCCGCTATGCGCTATCCACTCATCCTTGCCGTCCGGGATGAGGGTGACGCACAGGTCGGGCAGGCCGGAGTGATGGGCGACCAGCTGCAGGTCGATGGCGCTGACCGTGCCGGAGGTGGAGGCATGCACCGCGCTGGAGAGGCGCCCGTCCGGCTTGCCGATGAGTTGTCCCTTGAGCACGCGCTCGCCGACCTGTACTACGGGAACGGCGCGGTTGCCTACATGCTGATGCAGCGGAATGACCAGCTTGGACGGTAGCGCGGCCTGTGCGATGGGCGTGCGCGTCGACTCGGTTTTGTGTGTGGGCGGATGGACGCCGCCGTGGAATTTGAAGAGCTTTCTCATGCGGCTGCCTGAATGGGATAGACCGGGTAGCGCCATTTCCAGTTGGAGATGTCCTCGCCGATGGGTTTCATGCTGATGCAGTCGACTGGGCAGGGGGCGACACAGAGTTCACAGCCGGTGCATTCCGAGGCGATGATGGTATGCATCTGTTTCGCCGCACCGGCGATGGCATCCACCGGGCAGGCTTGCAGGCACAGCGTGCAGCCGATGCAGATGTTCTCGTCGATGAAGGCGACGGCCTTGGCCTTTGGCCCAGCGCCCTCGCCGAACGGCTTGTATTCCACGCCGAGCAGTTCGGCCAGCTTGCGGATGCCCTCCTCGCCGCCGGGCGGGCATAGATTGATGTCGGCCTCGCCCTTGGCGATGGCTTCGGCATAGGGCTTGCAGCCGGGGTAGCCGCACTGGCCGCATTGCGTCTGCGGCAACACCGCGTCGATCTTTTCCACCAGCGGATTGCCCTCGACCTTGAACTTGATTGCGGAGTATCCCAGCACCGCGCCCAGCAGCACGGAGATGCCGATCATCACCAGCAGCGCAGAGATCATTTCACCAGGCCCGAGAATCCCATGAAGGCCAAACTCATCAGTCCGGCGGTGACCATCGCGATGGCCGAGCCCTTGAAGATGCCCGGCACGTCCGCGCCTTCCAGGCGCTCGCGGATGCCCGCAAACAGCACCATCACCAGCGTGAAGCCGACCGCGCCGCCGAAACCGAACAGCAGCGATTGCATGAAGTCATGCTTGGCCTGCACGTTGAGCAGCGGGATGCCGAGCACCGCGCAGTTGGTGGTGATCAGCGGCAGGTAGATGCCGAGTATCTGGTACAGCTCCGGGCTGGTCTTCTTGATCGCCATCTCGGTGAACTGCACGATGCCCGCGATGACCACGATGAACGACAGCGTGGTGAGGTAGGCGAGATCGGGGCCGAGCAGGTAATGCTGGATCAGGTAGCTGGCGCCGGAGCCCAGCGTCAGCACGAAAGTGGTGGCCGCGCCCATGCCGACGGCGGCTTCGAGTTTTTTGGACACACCCATGAACGGGCACAGCCCGAGTATCTTCACCATCACGATGTTGTTAACCAACACCGTGCTGACCAAGATGAGTAAGTATTCGGTCATTGCCTTGCCTTCCCCCTAAGTCGCGGGATTATCCGCCGAATCAGGGGTGGCTTCAACTGCCGTCAGGTCATATGAATATAACCTGACGCCAAGTGTCGTTATGGAAGAGCGCCGCCAGAGCCAGGATGACAAGCGGAAGCGGCGGGTCGGGCCGGCGCCGGAGGCGAGGGGGACTACTTCGTCCGACGGACCGCTGCCGCGCACTCGGCGACCAGCTCCCAGCCGCGATAGATCATGCCGCTGTACATCTGCACCAGCGCCGCTCCGGCCTGCATCTTCTCCAGCGCGTCCGGGCCTTTCAGGATGCCGCCGACGCCGATGATGGGGAGCGCGCCGTTCAGTTCGGCGGCGAGCTGGCGGATGACGGCGGTGGATTTCTCGCGCACCGGCGCACCGCTCAGTCCGCCCGCCTCGCCATGGTGGCGCAGGTGCTCCACCCCGTCGCGCGCGAGCGTGGTGTTGGTGGCGATCACGCCGTCGATGCGGTGTTTGATCAGCAGCGCGGCGATCTGCCTGATCTGGTCGGGGTCGAGGTCGGGCGCGATCTTCACCGCCAGCGGCACATACTTGCCGTGCTGTTGCGCCAGTTTCTCCTGCGCGGCTTTCAGTTGTGCCAGCAGTGCGTCCAGTTCGTCGCCCCCTTGCAGCTGGCGCAGGTTCTTGGTGTTGGGCGAGGAGATGTTGATGGCCACGTAGCTGGCGTGGGGGTAGACCTTGCGCAGGCCGATCAGGTAATCGTCCGCCGCGTCCTCGATCGGGGTGTCGAAGTTCTTGCCGATGTTGATGCCGAGGATGCCCTTGAATTTGGCGCGCTGGACGTTGCCGATCAGCGCGTCCACGCCGTCGTTGTTGAATCCCATGCGGTTGATGATGGCCTGCGCCTCGGGCAGGCGGAACAGGCGCGGCTTGGGATTGCCGGGCTGCGGACGCGGCGTGACGGTGCCAATCTCGATGAAGCCGAAGCCGAGCGCGGCCAGCGCGTCGATGTAGGCGCCGTTCTTGTCCAGACCGGCGGCCAGTCCGACCGGATTGGGGAAGGTGATGCCCATGACGGTGCGCGGATCATCCGCCGGTCGCTTGACCAGCAAGGGCAGCGTGCCCAGGCAATGCGCGGCCTTCAGCGCGTCGAGCGTGGCGTGGTGGGCGGTCTCGGGGTCGAGCGCGAACAGGGCGGGGCGGAGCAATTGGAACATCTACTGGTCTTTCTTGGAAACGACGGGAATGGGGAACGGCTTCTTCTTGTCGGCGCGCCGCTTGCCGCGCCAATTCTCGGCCACGATGTCGCCGAGTTGCAGGCAGAGCAGGCCGAACACCGCCAGGCCCGCGACCAGTTGCCACGTGCCCACGGCAAAATGGATGACGCCGCCACTCAGACGGTAGGCCGCCAGCGCGACACCGCCGACCGCGATGCCGGAGACCGTGCCCAGCAGCAGTCGACTCCAGTCGCCCCGCGCCAGTCCGGAGAAGACGGTGTCTTCGTCCCACAGCAACTGCAGCGCGGCGAGCAGCAGCAGCGGGGACAGCCAGAACAGCCAACCCAGCTGTTCGATCCAGATCGTGCCGCCCAGCAGCCCGATGGCTGCCGCCAGCGACAGCAGTGCTGTGGCGGCTTCGGCGGGCACTGCCGGCAGCGCCAGTCTGCGCGTGCTCAAACGCACCAGGCCGGGCAAGCCGGCCAGCCACAGGCGCACGACCGATACCGCGGGCAGCATTGCCGCCCCGCAAAGCGCGGCCAGCAGGAGCGCCTGCGTTGCCGATGCAGCCGGCGTGAACCAGCTGCCGACGAACAGGTTCAGGTAAGCGAGCAGCAGGCACGCGACCGCCCCGGCCGCGCCGCTCCACAGCAGATAGCTGCGCTGCGAGCGCAGCAGGCTATGGCCCCCGCGGCGGAAGGTGAGCGTGTCGAGCACGAGGCCGAATGTCAGTACGGCAAGCGTGGCGGCCAGCGCCGGCAGCCAGACTGTGCCGGTGAGGGGTGTCGGGGCATCCCATCCCTCCCCGGACAGCGAGACGGCCAGCGGCGGCAACAACAGCAGCGCGGCGACGAAAGCAATGATGCGGTTCCTCATGACACATCTTTCTGCGGCAGTGGCTGCCAAGCGCCGTCCCGCAAGCCTTGCAGCGGCCGGAAATTGGCCTTGTACGCCATCTTGCGGCTGTCTTTGATCCAGTAACCGAGATAGAGATAAGGCAGCCCCAGCTTGCGGCACAGTTCAATCTGCCACAGTACGTTGAAGGTGCCGTAACTCGCGTGCTCGACGGCGGGATCATAGAAAGTGTAGACGGCGGACAGGCCGTCCGCGAGCGCGTCGACCACGCTGATCATGCGCAACGTTTCGCCTTCGCGGAATTCCAGCAGCAGCGTGTCGACCTGGCTTTGCAGCAGGAAGTTGCGGTATTGCTCGGGGTCGTCGTCGTCCATGCCGCCGTCGCGATGGCGCGCCTCCTGATAGCGGCGGTACAGCTCGAAATACTCCGGCTTGTCCTGTAGCGGATGCAGCGAGACCTCCAGGGCCTGGTGACGTTTCCAGCTGCGCCGCTGCGAGCGCGACGCCGCGAAATCGGCCACCGCCACGCGCACCGGCACGCACTGGTCGCAAGTGTCGCAATGCGGGCGATAGGTGTAGGTGCCGCTGCGGCGGAAGCCGTGGCCGACCAGCTCGGAATACACGCCAGTGGAGATGAGGAAGCCGGGCGTGGCGACCTGCGAGCGCGCCTCCAGCCCGGGCAGGTAGCTGCACGGGTAGGGCGCAGTCAGGTAGAACTGCAGCGTGGTCAGCGGAATGTCGTTGAGCAGGCTCATGTGTATAGATCTTCGTCGAAACGCCAGGCAGTGACCGGCGGGTAGTTTATCAAGTCTTGCAGGCGCGCGACGAAATCGCTGCGCGCTATCTCGCGCGCGCCGAGCGAGGCCAGATGCGGCGTATTCATCTGACAATCGATCATGCCGAAGTTCCATCGTCCGAGCTGCGCGCACAGGTGGGCAAGGGCGATCTTGGAGGCATCGTTGCTGCGGCTGAACATGGACTCGCCGTAGAACATGCGGCCGATGCCGATGCCGTACAGGCCGCCGGCGAGCTGACCGCCCATCCATGTTTCCACCGAATGCGCATAGCCCAGACGGTGCAGTTCGCAATAGGCAGCGATCATCTCCTCCTGTATCCAGGTGCCGGCCTGACCGGCGCGCGGTGCGGCGCAGGCGCGCATCACCTGCTCGAAGGCGGTATCGACCCGCACCGCATATTGCCGCAGGCGCAGCGTCTTGCGCAATGAATGCGAGACCCTGAATTCGCTCGGGATCAGGACCATGCGCGGATCCGGACTCCACCACAGGATGGGGTCGCCCGCACCGAACCACGGGAAGATGCCGTGGCGGTACGCGGCCAGCAGGCGCGCGGCGGAAAGGTCGCCCCCCGCCGCGAGCAGGCCGTTGGGGGAGTGCAACGCCTCGGTCACGGGCGGGAAGGAGAGTCCTGCGTGCAACAGCGGAATCATCGTGGATGCTCAAGGATATAGTGGCGTCGGCATATGGTCACGCTCGCCGATTTGTGCTTATATTATGGCCTATAGAGGACGTGCGTGCGCTGGGAGGCGTGATGTTGGGAATATTCGGAAAGAAATCGGATCATCCGCTGGCGGAGATCAAATCTGCGCAGCAGGTATTGGCCGATGTCCCCAAGAACGATGCGCTGAACGCATTGCAGGAACTGACCGGCTGGATCGAGTCCATCGTCGAGCTGGCCGATGAATTCCGTCTGGACCACGAACTCGCCGTGTTGCGCATGTTCGACGAGGCGGCGCAACCGCATGTGCGGAAATTGTTGCGCGACTACTTCTCAGTGCAGCCCTTGTCCAAATTCCAGGAAAACCGTGTCTGGACGGTACTGGGCAGCTTCTTTGCGCACAGCGAGCTTGCCTACCACGATGTGCTGACCCGCTATCGCAATGGTGGGCGCGGCGCTTCCGGCATCAAGCCGGAGCTGGCGGTATTGGGCGCGCGCGGTATCGCGGCGCTTTCCGGGCGACTGAAACTGGCGGCGGCGCGCTATGCCCTGGTCGAACCCGTACTGTGGGAACACCTCTCCGATTTTTACGGGCATGCAGAGACGAACGGCTATCACACCAACGCCGTGGCGCTGTATGCGGGAGGCGCGGGCACGAGCTCGATCATCCAGGAGTTCTCGGCCCTGCTGGCCTGGTATGGGGTGAGCGCGGGGGTGCTGAATCCGCTGCAGGGGCACATCACCGAGCGCCTGTTCTCCTACGCGAGCAAGGGGCTGCGGCTGGATGCCCAGTACAACGGCAATGCCCTGTTCGTGTTCGACCTTTCCCAGCCGACACCGCCGATGCGGATGACCAGCGAGGCAACCTTGCATCCGTCGTTGCGCTTTCTGTCGATGGTCGACGCGCTGGTACAGTTGCGCGGCCTGCGCACTGCGCTGGACAAGGGGGTCGTGCCGGACGATGTCAACTTCTGGGGGGCAAGCTACGATATCGAGGTTGTGCGCGAGATTCTGCGTCACCTGATCGATAGCCTGAGCCAGCCGCTGCCGACTCGTCGCAACCCGCGCCGGAAGATCACCGTGAACCTGAAAGTGGCGAACGGCCTGTTCCAGATGCTGGAGCAGGCCGAGTCCGGGAAGAATATGAAGCAGGGCGGCGGGGAGTTCTGGGAAGTCGAGGATATCAGCGCCACCGGTTTCCGCAGTGTGGTTCCTGCGGCGCGCGCGGACGGCATCAAGATCGGTTCGCTGCTCGGCAGCAAGCCGGAGAACGTCCAGAACTGGGGGGCCGGCATCGTGCGCCGCCTGAGCCGCGATGAGAAGAACAATCTGCACATCGGGGTCGAGGTGCTGAGTACGCAGATCGTCGGCGTGTATGTGGTCAACCGCGCTCACGGCGCCGACGTCGAGCCGCAGCTGGCCTTGTACCTGAACCGGCCGGCCGATACCAGCGGCGAAGCCTGGCTGCTGTTGAAGCCGGATGTCTTTGCGCCGAATCGCAGCCTGAACATGGCGTTGGACGGCAAGGGCTACCTGCTGCTGCCACTGGCGCTGGTTGAGAGCGGCGACGACTATGATCTGGCGCGTTATCGCCGAATGGAACAGGATGCCGCGGCCGAATAGCGCGTCATCCGGCCATTCCGCGTCGCAACCACTGTTCGATATCGCGCACCTCTTCCGGGCACACCGAATGCGGCATGGTGTAGTCGTGCCATTCCAGCGCGTAGCCCTGCCGCACCAGCTCCTCCGCCGAAGCCTTGCCTAATCCGTACGGAACGACCGGGTCATCGCGCCCGTGCGCCATGAGGATGGGGGTGTCTTTGGCGGTCGCGGCGGCTTCCGCCGCCGTCGTGCCCGCCAGCGGCAGATAGCTGGAGAGCGCCACTATTCCGCCCAGCTTTTCCTGGTGGCGCAGGCCGGTATGCAATGCCACCGCGCCGCCCTGCGAGAACCCGGCGAGGAAGATGTCTTTCGCGGCGATGCCGCGCTGCCGTTCCTGTGCGATCAGTCTCTCGATGTCTGCCTGTGCGGCGATGATGCCGGCCGCGTCTTCGTTCTTGCCAATGCTGGCCGATAGCTCGGCCGAGGCGGCATCGAGCAGGATGTCATACCAGGCGCGCATCACGTAACCGCCGTTGATGGACACCGGCCGCATCGGGGCATGCGGAAAGATATAGCGTACGGGGACCGGGAGTTCCAGCTCTTCGGCGATCGGGACGAAATCTTCGCCATCCGCGCCCAGTCCATGCAGCCAGATGATGCTGTGCCTGGGGTCGGGGCCGCTGTCCAGCGTGATGTTGGGGAGGATGGAGGTCATGTTGTGGTGTTGCTTCGGAAGGCAGTCGGGCCTGCAACGAGAGCGTGCTTCAATCCGGCTCGGGAATGATCTCGCGCAATATCTGAAATATCTCGCGGTAATTCCTGGGGGGCTTGCCCGCTTCTTTTTCCTTCTGGGCGTTGCGAATCAGGGCGCGCAGATGCTGCGCATCCGCTTCGGGGTGCGCGGCCAGCAATTCGGTGAGCGCATCCGGCTGTTCCAGCAGGCGGTCGCGCCAGCGTTCGACCTGGTGCAGCCACGCGGTGTGCTGGCGCGAAGTGCCGTTCCATGCCTCCAGTTTGGAAAGGATGGGGGCGGTCTCGACCTCGCGCATCAGCTTGCCGATGTACTGAAGCTGGCGTTTTTGCGCACCGAACTTGGTGATGCGTTTGAACTCGGTAAGCGCTTCCAGCAGGCTTTCCGGCAGATCCAGTTCGCGCAGTTTCTCGTTGGACAGCTCGGTCAGTGTCTTGCCGATGTCCTGCAGGTCGTGCATCTGCTTCTTGATCTTGGTCTTGCTGGGCGGAAGTTCTTCCAGCTCGTCGTCGTGTTGTTCGCGCGTGTTCATGGTGTCGGTAAGGTTCGGCGGATGTTGCTATGATAGCGCCTCCCGACCAACCGACCGCCCGATTTTTATGACCGCCATCGCCCCGAACGCATCGCATACACGCGATACCCTGCAACAACTCGCCCGGGATATCGTCCGCTACGCGCGCCAGCAGGGCGCTTCCGCCAGCGCGGCGGAAGTGTCGGAGGGATTCGGGCAGGGGGTGACGGTGCGGCATGGCGCGGTCGAGACCATCGAGTACAACCGCGACAAGGGCATGAGCGTCACCGTCTATCTCGGCCAGCGCCGGGGCAATGCCAGCACCTCGGACTTCTCCATGCAGGCGGTGCGCGACACCGTCGATGCCGCACTCAACATCGCGCGCTACACCGCGGAAGACGACTGTGCGGGACTGCCGGATGCGGAGCAGCTCGCCACCGAATTCCCCGATCTCGACCTGCACCATCCGTGGGCGCTGGAGGTGGAACAGGCCATAGCCCTGGCGCGCGAATGCGAGCAGGCGGCGCTGGATGCCGACCGGCGCATCAGCAATTCGGAAGGAGCGACAGTGAATGCGCACGAGGCGCAATTCATTCATGCCAACAGCCTGGGCTTTGTTGGTGGCTACCCCACCTCGCGCCACAGCGTCAGCTGTTCGGTGATCGCGGGCAAGGAAGATGCGATGGAGCGCGACTACTGGTACAGCGTGGCGCGCGATGCCCGCGAGATACTGCGCGTGGAAGAGATCGGCCGCATCGCGGCGGAACGCACCGTGCGCCGCCTGAATGCGCGCAAGCTGGACACCATGCAGGTTCCGGTCTTGTTCGAGGCGCCGGTCGCCGCCAGTCTGCTCGGGCATTTCGTCGGCGCGGTGAGTGGCGGCAGCCTGTACCGCAAATCCTCCTTCCTGCTCGGCCAACTCGACCAGCCCGTGTTTGCCTCCCACATCGACCTTGCCGATGTGCCCGACATCCCCCGTGGACTGGCCTCCAGCCCGTTCGACGAAGAAGGCGTGCGCGTGCAGAACCGGCGCGTCGTCGAAGGCGGGGTGTTGCGCGGCTACTTCCTTGGTAGTTATTCCGCACGCAAGCTCGGCCTGCAGACCACCGGCAATGCGGGCGGCAACCACAACCTCATCCTGCGTTCCAGCACGCAGCAGGATTTCGCCTCATTGCTGAAGAACATGGGGCGCGGCCTGCTGGTCACCGAGCTGCTCGGGCACGGCGTCAATAACGTCACCGGCGACTATTCGCGCGGCGCGGCGGGGTTCTGGGTTGAGCATGGCGAGATCCAGTATCCGGTGCACGAGATAACCATCGCCGGCAACCTCAAGGATATGTACCGCGACATCGTTGCCATCGGCAGCGACATCGTGGTGCAAGGCTCGCGCCAGTGCGGCTCGATCCTGGTCGGGAACATGACAGTGGCGGGGCGTTAGCCGGGCGGAATGCATACGGCGCGGCCGCTATGTGTTGGCCGCGACAAATAATGGTTGACGCAATTGGCAAATTGGTTATAAATCAGCGCTGTGGGGGCGAGTATCGGAGCTGTTAAAATAGATGGAGGGAGAAACCATGGGTTTTTTTTCGAAATTGTTTGGGCACGACGAGAAACACGAAGCAAAGATACGCGAGGAAATACGTTCCGAGATCAACATCCCCGAATGTATCGATGCGCACATGAAGTGGAAGGGGCGCCTGCAGAGCTATCTGGACGGAACATCCGAAGAGCAGCTGGATCCCATGGTGATCTGCCGCGATGACCAGTGTGCGCTGGGAAAATGGATACACGGACCCGCGCTCAATTATTTCCATAGCGATGAGGGCTTTCACAAATT
>JBQGEN010000090.1:0-7057 GCA_052039615.1 Sideroxyarcus sp.
GTGGTGCTGATCGGCGGCGACCCCGGCATCGGCAAATCCACCCTGCTGCTGCAGGCGCTGGCGCATCTCTCCACCACCAGAAAAGTCCTCTACGTCAGCGGCGAAGAATCGGCGCAGCAGATCGCGCTGCGCGCCAAGCGCCTCGCGCTCGACGCGCGCGAAGTGCACCTGCTGCCCGAGATACAACTGGAGAAGATCCAGGCCGCGGTCAGCAACGAGAAGCCGGACGTGGTGGTGATCGACTCCATCCAGACCGTGTATTCCGAACAGCTCACCTCCGCGCCCGGCTCGGTGGCGCAGGTGCGCGAATGCGCGGCGCAGCTCACGCGCCTGGCGAAGAGCAGCGGCGTCACCATCATCCTCGTCGGCCACGTCACCAAGGAAGGCGCACTGGCCGGGCCGCGCGTGCTGGAGCACATCGTCGACACCGTGCTGTATTTCGAAGGCGACACCCATTCCAGCTTCCGCCTGATCCGCGCCTTCAAGAATCGCTTCGGTGCAGTGAACGAACTCGGCGTGTTCGCCATGACCGAGAAAGGCCTGCGCGAAGTGAGTAACCCGTCCGCGCTGTTCCTGTCGCAGCACGGCGCGCAAGTGCCCGGTTCCTGCGTCATGGTCACGCAGGAGGGCACGCGTCCCTTGCTGGTCGAGATCCAGGCGCTGCTCGACGATTCGCATTCGCCGACGCCGCGCCGCCTGTCGCTGGGCCTGGAGCAGAACCGCCTCGCCATGCTGCTCGCCGTACTGCACCGCCACGCCGGCATTGCCTGCTTCGATCAGGATGTGTTCATCAACGCCGTCGGCGGCGTGAAGATCACCGAGCCGGGCGCCGACCTCGCCGTGCTACTCGCGATCGTCTCCAGCCTGCGCAACCGGCCGCTTCCGGAGAAGATGGTTGTGTTCGGCGAAGTGGGACTCGCGGGCGAAGTGCGCCCGGTGCAGCGCGGGCAGGAACGCTTGAAAGAAGCCGCCAAGCTCGGCTTCACCCACGCCATCATCCCCAAGGCCAATGCGCCCAAGCACAAGATCGAGGGCATGGAGATCATCGCGGTGGAGCGGGTGGAAGAGGCGGTGGAGAAGATGCGGTAGGTTGGGGAAGGCTCAACGGCCAGATGCAGTCGGTCGGTCCGTTGGTGCAAACGTCTCAAAGTCGGCCATAGCAGACATCTAACAACACACTCTGGAATGACCGCTTCAGGCCCGACTGCAGCCAAGTGGAGCCTCACTGAAGCGGTCACCCGCGATAATGTCCAAGGATCGCGTTGAAGCACACCCAGATTATACGAACTCCTGCTGCCTGTATTATTATGCATATGCGGACAGTCTATTTCATGAGGTCGATGATGAATCAATTGGTTACCGAAAATCTTCGCGCTCTCCCATTGTTAATACGGACCGATGGGCCCGTCTAATAACTGTTAGCGATCAGTACGGTGTCCTACCTCGCAGAAATGTACCCGGCAATCGTTCGCGAAATCGACAAAGGTGGCCGCACCTTCTTCAAACTGACTGATAGCCGCATTGTCATCGGCCGGAATATGAATGGAAGGCGGTGGGTATTTGAGGGCACGTACTCACGTGGCGCCGATGTGATCAAGCCCCGTTACGGGGCGCGTTCCAATGTGAAGTTCACCGAAATTTTCATTAACGCCGTGCTCGCATCAGAGGGAGATATTCCGTTTGACGCGACACCATTGCGCGTGGATGGCGAACAAGACAGGTACTTGCTTATTCTCGTCATGCCCCGTTTACGCCAAGCCGCCACCGCGATACAACTCAGAGCTGACGAAGACATTTTCAACACGTACATCTATCAAGTTGCACTGCACGAGATGAATCACGTGCTAACCGAAACGTGCGTAACTGAAACAGGTGATCTAAACGCGCTCAAGTCAGAACTCCTGGCCGACATTTTTCTCATCCAAGACCTTGCTACTCAGCCCAACGCGCAACATCACCTTGACATCAAGCGTCGAGATATTCGGGCGATTCTCAGTAGAGCAAACTGGGAAGGGTATGAGTACTATCGCCGCTATCTAACAGTCATTGACCTACTCCTCAGCGATTCCACCCCAGAGCGGCTCATCACAATCACCCGTCGACTGCAAGACGCTCTTACCCCATGTTGGGATCGAACCCCAGATGATCTTTACGACCTCTGCGTTTGCGCAATTGAGTCACCTGATCGCGAACCGTGCGGTACAGGGGACTTGGCGCATAAAGCCGTGCCAGCCAGGCTCCTGACCAACGTTAGCCGTCAATAACAGCCCATGTCTCTCTCAGCCGCCGACTTGGAAACACCCCGCACCCCTGCCGAGCTTCGCGCTTTCGTGGAGCACGTTCGAACCAGCGTCCGCGCAAATCGTTCGGAATTCGAGTTGGGCATGTCCAAGCAGGGTTGCTACAAGGAGTTCCTCGATGAAGTTGAGCCACTCTGCAACTTTGCCGAAGTTGCCTACCCGGCCGACTACAAGGTTAAACCCGTACTTGGCAATCAGGGCTTCGATGCGATCGTCCTAAACGCTCAAGGAAAGGAAGTTGAAAAGGTCGAGTTTGCGAAGCCGCACGATGGAGCCGTTGCGGCGGAAAACGCGCGTCAAGTAGTCGCCCGCGGCTATAGTGATGTGCAGGTCTGTGATCACACAGAAGTGCTAAACGAGTTCGTTCCATTCTTTGAGGCGACAAGCAAGGCCAAGTCCTTGAAAGACTATTCCGGTGTCACAGTGGTCTTCGTTTTAGCCGCGCCTCCAGCGCTTGCTGGGGAAGAAGCAGTCTTTGGGCGGCAAGTCGAACGTCTCAAGGGCATCATTGCCGCAAACAAGTTCAAAGCAAAGCGAGTCTTTCTCTATGTTCCTCATGGTCGGATACAGCAGATTGACGGTTACCTCGGCAGTCAAGCGGGAGCGCAGCCCCTCACTTTCACGTTGTTAGGGGGATGACATGGGCGGAGACTGGCTCAAGAAGAAGTGTGCGAAGGGCTGCGGAGGGACGGTGTTCTATCTTGCCCGATGGAGCGTCGCACCGAAGTACTGTGACCGCTGCCGCTTGGCTGAAATCGATGATCTATATGGCCTACTCAAAAGATTTCTCGACCATGAAGCAAAAATCGGAAAACATTTACGGACACTTCAAGACAAACAGCTCTTCGCCGAACGCAACTCACTTCGCGTGAGGGTCAGGAGTGCATTGGGGAAGGGAGAATACAACCCCAATCAACTTGCTGACATATGTTTGCGTGATAAGGACATCATGCGTCTCGTCTTCCGTCTCGCTAGGGAGCGAAGGCTTGATAGTCGGCCATCTCTCGGAAGTAAGAATACTCTGCCTAAGTCACTTGCTCCATTTTTACAGGGTGGTGCCCCCGGTCTTGGCAAACGATCATGACTGCACAATCAAGCCCCCGAAATAATGCATAACCGTCGTTCAAGCGGGACTGCGCAAGAACGCGGCAGCTCCTTAACTCCGACGTTGACGTCTGCTTTGGTCGGCTAAACTGCCGGACTTCAATGCATGATGTATTGGCCGCTCTGGCCGAATAGCAGTCTGCAGGTAGCGCGGCGCATCGTCTCGTTTGGAGGCGACTCCGCGGCCTGCTGCCGTAGGTCAAACCCAAGGCAGTTTCGTCAATGACCGTCGCACCTATCAGGTATGGGCGGACAGCGTGCATGCCTGACCGCCTGTCTCCAGCTGGATGGTGGAATGGCCGATGGCGAACTTGTGGTGCAGGTCATCGGCCACGCGGCTGAGAAGATCATCGCCCGCCACGCCTTCCGGAACGACCAGGTGCACGGTCAGGGCGATCTCGGACGTGCTCATCGCCCACACGTGCAGGTCGTGCAACTCGCACACCTCGGGCAGCGCTTCCAGATAGTCCTTCACCTGTTCCAGCTCGATGGAGGCGGGCACGCCATCCAGCGAGAGGTGCAGCGACTGGCGCAGCAGGTCCCATGTTCCCAGCAGGATCACTGCGGCGATGAGCAGGCTGATCGCCGGGTCGAGCCAGGCCCATCCGGTCCAGATGAACAGCGCGGCGGCGACGACCACGCCGAGCGATACCAGCGCATCCGCCGCCATGTGCAGAAAGGCGCCGCGCAGGTTGAGGTCGTGCTTGTTGCCGGACATGAACAGCCAGGCGGTGACGCCATTGACGAGCACGCCGGCGGCGGCGACCAGCATGACCGTCTCTCCCGCGATCGGCATCGGATGGGACAGGCGCGCGATGGCTTCCCACACGATGCCGCCGATGGCGACCAGCAGGATCAGCGCGTTGAAGAAGGCCGCCATCATCGTGGCGCGGCCGAGGCCGTAGGTGTGTTTGCGATTCGGGCGCAGCCGCGCCAGAAAGAAGCCGCCCCATGCCGCCAGCAGCCCGAGCACATCGCTCAGGTTGTGTCCGGCGTCGGAGAGCAGCGCCAGTGAATCGGCCTGCCAGCCGTAGAACGCCTCCACCAGCACGAACGCCACGTTCAGCGAGATGCCGATGGCGAACGCGCGGCCGTAGTCGGCGCCGGGGTGGTGATGTGCGTGATCGTGGCTCATTGCGTCATGCCCCTCTGCATTTGATTCCGGTTGGCAGCGGCAGGATTTCCTTCCTAGCAGGCCCGCCACCCGTCGCTCCGTTCACGTGCTTTCACCCCGGGTCAGGCGCGCGGCGATCCAGGTGACGGTCATCGCCGCCGCCATCAGCAGGAAGGCGATGCCGACCCGGCTGATCAGCTCCGGCGCGAACAGCAGCAGGGCGCCCAGCCCCAGCATCATGCTGCCCGACAGCAGCTTGAGCAAGCGGCCCTCGCGCTCGCTCAGCTTGCGTGCGCCCAGCGTGCGCGCGAAGGCGGCGACGATCACTGCCAGCGGCAGCACATACACCAGGTTGTAGGCGGCGAGATAGCCGTAGCGCGCGGCGGGGGAAAGCTCGGCCAGCGTCAGCAGGCGCGTGTAGACCATGGGAAAGCCCGCCGTGCACAGCAGCTCGTAGAAATTGGCCGCGATGGCCAGCAACACCGTCGCGGCGAGCATGGCCGGCAGGCTTTCGGCGTTGAGGATGGCGCGCGCGCGGCGGAAGATATCGGGCTTTTTCGATTCGGGGATGGACAGCGTGATGCCTTTTTCGAACAGGAAGAAATCCTTCACGCCCAGCGCGCCCACCAGCACCGCCAGCGCGCCCGCCGCCAGCGTGACCCAGGCGAGGTGGCCGAACAGCTGGAACACGTTGAGCCAGGCCGCCATGAAGGCGAAGTACATCACGCCCGATACCAGTACGAACACGCCGCCGATGAGCAGCATGCGCCTCCTGCTTTTCTGGTGCACCAGCATCGAGAGCAGGAACAGCAGCACGAAGAAGGCGCAGGGATTGAAGGCATCCAGCCCCGCCAGCACCAGCGTGAGCGCCGGCAGCGACAGGCTGGCCGGGTCCATGCTGCCCAGCAGCGGCAGATGGAGCATCTCGTCCGCCTTCCCGGAGCCGCCCGACTGCCCGCCGCTGGCGCGCGCGCGGCACTGGTCGAGGCGCTGGCGCAGCATGGCGCCGGTGGTCGCGTCGCTGTCCCAGCCCACATGCATCTCGCCGCAGAACAGGACGGCGGGAACGGAAACGGCGGTCTGTCCGAGTTGCCGCGCCATGTCCTGGTAGCGGCGGACGTTGGCGGCGCTGCGCGTCAATTCCAGCGCATGCAGGCTGACCCAGGGGCGCGCCTGCGCGATCGCCTCGATATGGGGATGCGCTGCCGTGCAGTGCGGGCAGGTGAGCGACCAGAAGAAGTACAGCTGCACTTGCGGCTGGCCGTCGGCGCCCGGCGCCAGCCAGGGATCGTCGGCATGCGCGCCGAATGGCAGCAGCGCCAGCAGGGAGGCGGCGACGAGCAAGAGCCGTCTCAGGATCGCGGTGCAGGCTCCCGGGTGCGGCCGGCGCGCTGCGCCGGGCAAAATGTCGGATAGGGGATGCATGGCGCAAGTATGTGCACATGCCGGTATATGCGCAATATCCGGCATAAACGTGGGCAGGGTGAGGTCTGCCCGATATCGAATGTCCGCGCGAGGGCCTGCCCGTAACGGTTCGCTGCGGGCCGCTGCAACCCCGGTTGCAGGGTGGATATATTCAGGGCCGGCCTTTGATATGATGTTTTCAGCGCGCAGCAACGGCATATGCCGGCTGCCCGATCGCAAACATCCTTTCAAATTTTCCATGCCTATTCTCAACGATCCCCGCTGGCCCCACCATCACGTGTTCAGCCGTGGCAATCCCGCCGCCGAGCGCGGTACCCGTGCCGTGATGTGGATCACCGCGGTCATGATGCTGGTGGAGATCGTGGCCGGTTGGTGGTTCAACTCGATGGCGCTGCTGGCGGACGGCTGGCACATGGGCACCCATGCCTTCGCCATCGGGATGAGCGCGTTCGCCTATGCGGCGGCGCGCCGCTATTCGCATGACACCAGGTTCGCCTTTGGCACCTGGAAGATCGAGATCCTGGGCGGCTTCGCCAGCGCCATCTTCCTGCTCGGCGTTGCCGGCATGATGGTCTTCAGCTCGGGCGAGCGGCTGCTGCATCCGCAGCCCATCCACTACCGGGAAGCGATCGCCATCGCGCTGGTCGGCCTGCTGGTGAATATCGTCTCTGCCGTGATTCTGGGGAAGTCGCAGGTCGGGCATCACCATCACGGGCACGCGGCGCATGATCACCATCATCATGACTTGAACCTGAAATCGGCCTATGTGCACGTCATCGCCGATGCGGCGACATCCGTGCTGGCTATCGTCGCTCTGACGGGCGGGCTGATCTACGGCTGGTCGTGGCTGGACCCGGTGATGGGCATCGTCGGTGCGTTACTGGTGGCGATCTGGGCGAAGGGGCTGTTGCTTGATACCGGCAAGGTATTGCTCGACCGGGAAATGGATCACCCCATCGTCGACGAGATACGGGAAGTCTTCAAGCCGCTGGAGCACACGGACGGAACGAAGATCGTCGATCTGCATGTCTGGCGTGTCGGTACTGACGCCTATTCCTGCGCACTCATCATCGCGACCCGCAGCGAAACGCTGACGCCCGACCATGTGCGGGAT
>JBQGEN010000091.1:0-5427 GCA_052039615.1 Sideroxyarcus sp.
TCATGATGAAGGTGATTAGCACCGCCAGCGGCAGGGTCAGGGCGACCACCAGAGCGGCGCGCAGGTTGCCCACGAACAGCACCAGAAGGATGACAACCAGCACGATGGCTTCGGTGAGGGCTTTGGTGACTGTACCGACGGCGCGCTTCACCAGGCTGCCGCGGTCATAGAACACTTTGGTGGTCACGCCCTGCGGCAGGGTGGGGGCGAGTTCGGCGAGCTTTTTGCGTACGCCGTCCACCACCTTCTGTGCGTTGGCGCCGCGCAATCCCAGCACCAGGCCTTCCACCGCTTCGCTCTGTCCATCCTTGGTCACGACGCCGGACCGCGTCAGGCTGCCGATGCGCACCTGGGCGATGTCGCTCACGCGGATCGGGTTGTTGCCGGGACTGGCGACAACGATGTTGCCCACGTCCTGCAGTGTTTTGATGCTGCCTTCGGCGCGCACCAGCAGAGATTCGTCGCCGTCGGAGAGGCGTCCTGCTCCATCGTTGCGGTTGTTCGCCTCCAGCGCCTCCTGCAGGTGCTGCATGGAAAGCCCGCGCGCGACGAGTGCGGTGTGGTCGGGCACGACTTCGAAGCTGCGCGCCAAACCTCCCAGGGAATTGACGTCGGCCACGCCGGGCAGGGTGCGCAGGGCGGGGCGTATCGTCCAGTCCAATATCGTGCGGCGCTTCTCCAGCGAGATGCCTTCGCCTTCCACGGTGAACATGAACATCTCGCCCAGCGGCGTGGTGATCGGCGCGAGACCGCCGCTGGCGCCGCCGGGCAGGTCGCGCATCGCGTTGCCCAGCCGTTCAGCTACCTGTTGGCGTGCCCAATAGATATCGGTGCCGTCGTTGAAATCGATGGTGATGTCGGCGATGGCGTATTTCGAGATGGAGCGCAGCATGCGCTGGTTGGCGATGCCCAGCATCTCCAGCTCGATCGGCGTGACGATGCGCGCTTCGACCTCTTCCGGCGTCATGCCGGGGGCCTTCATGATGATCTTCACCTGTGTGGAAGAGACGTCGGGAAAGGCGTCGATGGGCAGCTCGCGGAACGAGACGACGCCCGCACCGATCAGCAGTAGCGTGAGCACCGAGACCAGCAGGCGCTGGGTCAATGCGAATTCGACCAGTTTCGACAGCATCACTCGCCCCCGATGCCCATCAGGCTGGCCTTGAGCGCCGAAACGCCGCTCACGGCTATCTTCTCGACTCCCTTGAGCTTGCCGGTCACCACGCTGTCGGTCGCGCCTTCATGCAGTATCGTCACCTCTTCGCTACGGTAGCCCTTGTCGCTCTCGATGAAGACCACGGTCTTGCTGCCGATGCGCGCCAGTGCGCCGTTGGGGATGCTCCATTGATTCTGTACGTCGCCCGTCGTGCCTATCGTGGCTTCCACGAACTGGCCGGGACGCAGATTGGCGGCCCCCTCCTTGATCAGTGCACGCAATAATATAGTCTGGTTACCGCCGGAGAGGCTGCGGCCGATGGCGGTGAGCCTTCCTTTCGCGTCGTAAGCGGGAACCGTGACGTTCGCGCCGATCTTCAACCCGCTGGTGTTGGCGAGCGGAACCTGGA
Organism: Sideroxyarcus sp.; assembly: GCA_052039615.1. Classification (GTDB taxonomy): domain Bacteria; phylum Pseudomonadota; class Gammaproteobacteria; order Burkholderiales; family Gallionellaceae; genus Sideroxyarcus. The sequence continues at coordinate 1,566 of JBQGEN010000091.1, forward strand.
TTTCCAGTGCCAGCGGTTCCAGTTGCGCCACTTTGAACAGCGGGATGGCCGCGTCCAGTCGTTGTCCGGCGCTGGCGCTCTTCTCAAGCACCACGCCGTTGATGGGGGAAGTGACGGCAAGCTGGCTGCTCAACATGTTGTTCGACTGCAGGCGTGCGACATCGGCATCGGACATCCCCGAAAGCCTGAGCAGTTGCTTGCGTTCCGCGAGCGCGGCATTCGCTTCGCGATACTGGCTTTGGGTGACGCGCAAGCGGCTTTCCGAGATGATGCCGTCTTTCCAGAGTTGTTCGTCGCGCGCCAGGTTTTCTTTGGCGAGTTGCGCCTGGGTCGAGGACTGCAAAAGTCCGCGCTGCGCTTCGGCCAGGGCGGGGCTCTGCAGTGTCGCCAACTTCTGGCCTTTTCGCACCGGATCGCCGACGCCTACCAGGGTCTGTTCCACCATCGCCGGGAGCGGGGTGCTGATGGTGAACAGCTGGTTGCCGGGGATGACGACTTGGGCCGGCATCCCCGCAAGTTCGCCGTGCTGCGTGGCGGGAAGGGGGGCGCTGACGATGCCTAGAGTTCGGATCTGGGCTGCATTCAGCACGATCTCTTCGGCCTGCAGTGGCAGGGCCAGCAGCATGCCCAGAAACAAAAGATGGGAACTTTTCATTTAAATGTCCTCCGGAATGATGCAGGCACCATTCTATTTTAGTCGACTATTTCGCCGGCCAAGTCGTTATTTGGCCGGCAGATACGGGTGAAACCGGAAACGGCTTCAGAGGGGAGGAGCTTGCGGATGAGGCCGGTGATGGGCGATGAGGGTGGAACGAGGGGGGGCGTAGCCGTCCGCCGCAACCGTCGCGATGCATCGCGGCAGCGGATGCATGGAGGAAACGGCAATGATGGGAGCGAAAGAGGTATCGTCGCGCTGGTATTCCTGCTGCAGCGAGATAGCCTGGGATTCGTGCGACTCGATATGGCAGTGGGCGACGTCAGAGAGAACCTGAGGGTGCGGAACGTCGCTCACATGGATGGAGGCATTGCCCTGCACCCCGTCCACATGGGCGTGCGCGAAGGGCGCAATGCACTGGGCGAGCGCAAACAGGAACAGCGCAAAGATATGAAGCGGTCGTTTCATCGATTTTTCATTCCGGCATGACCGATTCCGCAGGCGGTTTGCGGAGGCTGCGTTGAGAGCAGGCACAAGGCAAATAGTTCCGCTCGAAACCGAAATAAGATTCAAGTTGGCGACTCGGCAGTCCGGATTTCTATCGTACCTGGCCGCGCTCGATGCTTATGCCGACCTGTTTGCAGTTGCGGATCGCCTGCAGTTTGGCGACGCTGACCTTGACCCACGGCGCGTTGAAATCCTTGAGGATGATCTGGGCGATGTGTTCTGCCAGCGTTTCCAGCAGGGAAAAATGTCCGTCGCTCAATACGGTCTGGATGTGCTGCGCGACTTGGGCATAGTCCAGCGCGTCGTTGATGTTGTCGCTCTGGCAGGCGCGACTGTTCGGCAGGGCGATATCGAGGTCGAGCTGCAGCGTCTGTGGCACGCGCTTCTCCCACTCATATATGCCGATGAGCGTAACGACTTTGAGTTCGCGCAGAAAGATGATGTCCATAAGGTGTGTGAGGCCGGTCGGTTGGTGGCAAAGGCGCATTCGAGTAGAATCCGCCGCTTTGCATTTTAAGGTATTACAGATGACCACCCTAATCTTTGTTGTATGCGCCTACCTGATCGGCTCGATTTCCTTCGCGGTGTTGATGAGCAAGGCCTTCGGCCTCGACGATCCGCGCACCTACGGTTCGGGCAATCCCGGTGCGACCAACGTGCTGCGCAGCGGCAAGAAGGCGGCAGCGGCGCTGACGTTGCTCGGCGACGCGGCCAAAGGCTGGCTGGCGGTCTTTCTGGCGATACGTTTTGCGCCGCATGACGATCAGGGCTTGCTGATAGTTGCCTTGGTCGCTTTGGCGGTATTTCTTGGCCACGTGTTCCCGGTCTTTCTGAAGTTCAAGGGCGGCAAGGGGGTGGCGACGGCGCTGGGAGTATTGTTGGCGTTGAGCGTCTGGATGGGATTGGGGGTGCTGGCGACCTGGTTGGTGGTGGCGGTGGCGTTTCGTTATTCCTCGTTGGCGGCTCTGGTCGCGTCGATCGCCGCGCCGGTATTCGCCATGCTGGTCCACTTGCGTCCGGAACTGGTCCTTGCCACTGCGATCATGTCCATGTTGCTATTCTGGCGGCACAAGAAAAACATCCACAACCTGATGACGGGCAAGGAAACCAAGATCGGCAGCAAGAAGCGTGAAGCTCAGTCGGCGTAATTCAGTTCCTGCAGATCCCAGCGCGGCTTGACGATGAAGCGATAGTCGCGCCGCGCAGTTTGACGTTGCAGGCGCATCGCGCCGGCGAAGGCGATCATCGCGCCGTTATCGGTGCAGAACTCCAGATCGGGATAGAACACCTTGCCGCCGCGCTTGCCGATATCCTTGTCCAGGCGGCTGCGCAGAAGCCGGTTCGCCCCCACACCACCCGCCACGACCAATTGATTCAGTCCGGTTTGTTCGAGGGCTGACAGCGCTTTGCTTGCCAATACATCCACAATAGCCTCCTGCGCAGCATGGGCGATGTCGGCGCGCGTCTGCTCGTCCAGTTCGTGTCGTTGCGTGAGCATAAGCACGGCTGTCTTCAAGCCGCTGAAGCTGAAATCCAGGTCGCCGCTATGCAACATCGGGCGCGGCAGTCTGAAACGTCCCGGTTGGCCGCGCTGCGCCAGTTCGGACAATAGTGCCCCGCCCGGGTAAGCCAGACCCAGCAGTTTCGCGCTCTTGTCAAAGGCTTCGCCGGCGGCGTCATCCACCGATTCTCCCAATAAGGTATAGCGTCCCACGCCATCCACGCGCATCAACTGCGTGTGCCCCCCGGAAACCAGCAGTGCGACAAACGGAAATTCCGGCGCGGGGTCGGAGAGCAGCGGCGAGAGTAGGTGCCCTTCCAGATGGTGGACGCCGATGGTGGGTACGTCCAGTGTATAGGCCAGCGCGCACGCGACGCTCGCGCCGACCAGCAGTGCGCCGGACAGGCCCGGGCCCTGCGTGTAAGCGATGGCGTCGATTTCCTTCAGCGAGCAATCGGCCTTCTGCAGGGCGCTGCGGAGCAGCGGCAATACATAGCGGACGTGATCGCGCGAAGCTAGTTCGGGCACGACGCCGCCGTACTCATTATGCAGCGCGATCTGACTGTGCAGCGTGTGCGCCAGCAGGCCGCGCTCCGCGTGATACAGCGCGATGCCGGTTTCGTCACAAGATGACTCGATACCAAGTGTGATCATGTTTCATAGCCTTTCGGGCGATGCTGCTGTGTCATAAGAAGCGTGATTAAACATGCTGCACCGAGTGATCTGCAAATTTATTTCTGAAATGTGTTGACGCGAGTTTTTGAATCCCTATAATGCGCACCTCTTCGCTGCGGCGGGGCTGAAACGAAGCGAAATTTGAAGCTGAAGATCGCTTGTGAATCAATAAAATGATCGCGTTTCTGCAGATGTCGCAAGCAAGAAAATTTAGTGCAAAGTTTAGTTGACAGCAAGATTTTAGTCTCTATAATGCGCACCTCTTCGCTGCTGAGGCAGCCGGGAAAAGCGGTAAAAAGTTCTTTAAAAGATAGAAGAAACAACCGATTAGTGTGGGTACCTGTGCTGAGGCAGGCGAGTATCGCTTAGGTGATGCGAGTCGAACTCAAGACATACAGAAGTACCTCACACAATCGAAGATACGAAAGTAAATTCGCTTTGAGTGAGATCTGTTGGTTCGCAAGGACTGACAAAAAATTGCTAGATTGAACTGAAGAGTTTGATCCTGGCTCAGATTGAACGCT
>JBQGEN010000092.1:0-4939 GCA_052039615.1 Sideroxyarcus sp.
AGTTCTAGTAAGAAGGATCGATGGTGTCAGACTCCATAGATTCAGCACCATAAATTCTGAATAACAACTCAATCAGTTCGCTTTCTACAGGCTCAATGATGGGCGCATGTTTTAAACTGCCGCCTTCCAGAATCCCTCCCAAATCGCATGACAGAAAAAACCATCAACATCACTTCGCTGATCAAGGATGCGAACGACGGCCTGACCGCAGAAGAGCGTGCCGGCATGAAGCGGCATCTGGCAGAACAACTCCAGGAGCTCGACAAACTCACAAGCTCTGCCCATCTGCAGCGCGCCCGGCTGCAATTGGACATCGCCGAGATCCTGAATGCACTGGAGCGCAAGAGAGAGGCGTGGGACATCGCGCGCGAAGCCTTCGTCACGGCCATGCAGCAGGAATCCTGGCAGGATGCGGTGGAGGCGTGCGACGTGCTTTACCAGGCCGGACAGGCAGACTCCATCGCGGCGCTAGGCATGGGCATCTGGCTGGCCGTCACCTTTCCGGTCGATCCAGAGCTGACGGTCGCCATGCTGATCCATATGGTGGACGAGACGCCGAACGATTCGGACGGCGCCGCCGTGGCGGCGATCACCGCGCGCTACGTGGTCGATCTGCGCGCCAACGACGAGCAGCATGAAAACCTGTGTTTCCTCGTGGATAACCTCATCTCCATGGTGGCCAAGCGCCACAGCAATGTGCAGGACCAGGATGCAATGGACCGCTGGCTGAAGCGTCTGGAACTGCGCGATCCGCAGGTGTTCCTGCCGCGTCTGGCGCAAGTCATCGATGCCATCGTCGGCGACAAGTGGTGGTTTGACCGCGATGTGTTGCGCAGCAGATTGCCGGATTAGTAGGCCGGACAGGTGAAGCCTCAAGACCGTTCGGGCTGAGCCCTTCGACTTCGCTCAGGACTGGCCTGTCAAAGCCTGTCCCGAGCTTGTCGAAGTGACCCGTTCGTCCTTCGACATGTTCAGGACGAAAGGACTTCAAACTTCACTGGCCATATCAATAGTTAGCCGGCCAGAGCAGGCGGTTTCGTTTCGTCCCCGCCAAATCGGCTAAAATGCCCCAATCCTTTTCTCAGGCATTCCCATGGTTCCGCATCTCACCACCGCACTCAAAGGCCCGCTGCTCGATCTGGAGCGGCGTTTCCTCAGCGAGCAGACCGCCATCGAGCGCTGGTTCCGCACGCAGTGGCTGGAACACACCATCCCGATCTATTCCTCGGTCGATCTGCGCAACAGCGGCTTCAAGCTCGCGCCGGTGGATACTAACCTGTTCCCCGGCGGCTTCAACAACCTGAATCCGGATTTCATGCCGTTGTGCGTGCAGGCGGCGCAGAGCGCGATCGAGAAGATCTGCCCGGAGGCGCGCGGTGCGCTGCTGATCCCGGAAAACCACACGCGCAACCAGTTTTATCTGCAGAACGTGGCGCAACTCGCGCAGATACTGCGCAATGCTGGACTGAAGGTGCGCATCGGCAGCCTGCTGCCGGAGATCACGCAGCCGACGACGCTGGAGCTGCCCAACGGTGCCTCACTCACGCTGGAGCCCATCGTGCGCACGGCCAACCGCCTCGGCATGGCCGACGGCTTCGACCCCTGTGTGGTATTGCTCAATAACGACCTTTCCGCCGGCGTGCCGGACCTGCTGAAGAACCTGGAGCAGGCGGTGCTGCCGCCGCTGGAGGCGGGCTGGACGACGCGGCGCAAGTCGAAACACTTCGGCGCTTACGACAAGGTGGCCGAGGACTTCGCCAAACTGCTCGGCATCGACCCCTGGCTCATCAATCCCTATTTCGCGGTGTGCGACAAGGTGGATTTCCACGCGCGCACCGGCGAGGACTGTCTCGCCGCGCAGGTGGACCTGGTGCTGAACAAGATTCGCGTCAAATATGCCGAATACGGCGTGAAGGACGACCCCTTCGTCATCGTCAAAGCGGATGCCGGCACCTATGGCATGGGCATCATGACGGTGAAGGACGGCAGCGAAGTGCGCGACCTCAACCGCAAGCAGCGCAACAAGATGGCGGTGGTGAAGGAGGGCCTGCAGGTCTCCGACGTGCTGGTGCAGGAGGGTGTGTACACCTTCGAAGATGTCAACGGCGCCGTGGCCGAGCCGGTGATCTATATGGTCGATCACTTCGTGGTCGGCGGCTTCTACCGCATCCACACCGGACGCCGCGTGGACGAGAACCTCAATGCGCCGGGCATGCAGTTCTCCCCGCTCGCGTTCGAATCCTGCTGCGCCTTCCCCAACCCCGATTGCGCGCCCGACGACACCCCCAACCGCTTCTACGCTTACGGCGTGGTGGCACGCCTGGCGATGCTGGCGGCGGCGGTGGAGATCGAGGACATGATCGCGTGACGCTGTTGTCCCGTCTGGTTGCGCTGTCGTTCGTATTGCTGCTTGGCGCCTGCGGCAAGGAACCCTTCTACCAGGAACAGGCCTACGTCTTCGGCACGCAGGTGGATGTCAGCATCTACGGTGCGGACGACGCCAAGGCGCGGCAAGCGACCGTTGCGGTGATGCACGAATTCCAGCGCCTGCACGACATGCTGCACGCCTGGAAACCCTCCGAGTTGAGCGAGCTGAACTCCGCTATCGTACAGGGCACGAGCCAACGCGTCTCTGCCGAGTTGGCGGGCATGCTGCGGGATGCGGCGCGGGTCTCGGCCGAATCCGGCGGCTTGTTCAATCCCGCAATCGGCGGGCTGATTCAGACCTGGGGATTCCAGGCGGACGATTTCAAGGCGGTGCTGCCGGATGAAAAGAAGGTCGCGGCGCTGGTGAAGGAAGATCCGCAGATGCACGATTTGGTGATCACGTCCGGTGAAGTAAGGAGCAGGAACAGGGCGGTACAACTCGACCTCGGCGGCTACGCCAAAGGCTACGCGCTGGACCGCGCCAAGACTATCCTCATGGAACAGGGCATCCACAACGCGCTCGTCAACATCGGCGGCAACGTGCTGGCGCTCGGGATGCACGGCGACCGCCCCTGGCGCGTCGGCATCCAGCATCCGCGCAAGCCGGGGCCGCTTGCCATCCTGGAGCTGCGTGACGGCGAAGCCATCGGCACCTCGGGCGACTATCAGCGCTATTTCGAATTGGACGGCAAGCGCTATTGCCACCTGATCGATCCGCGCAGCGGCTACCCGGTGCAGGGCGTGCAGGCGGTCACCATCCTCACGCGGGGCGAGGAGGCCGGACTGGCCTCCGACTCGGCATCCAAGCCCTTGTTCGTGGCCGGCGCGTCCGGTTGGCGCGATGCCGCACGCAAGGCGCAGCTCGACGAGGCGTTGCTGATCGACGCGCAGGGCGTGGTGCATCTCACCGCAGCCATGCAGAAACGGCTAGAATTCACCGACAAGTCCACGCCGCGAAAGATCGAGCCATGACCGCAGAAGACCCGTTGCAGCAGAACATCCGTCGTGCGACCGGGCAGCACGCGCTCTGGAAGATACGCGCCATCGTGGACGAGGAGAACAGACAGGAAGCCGCGACAGCGCGGATACTGCGCTGGTTGCTGCGCTACGGCTGGATCGCGCTGCTGGCCGTCGTTGCGCTGCTGGCGCGTTTAATGGGAGTGTATTGATTGGTCGGTATCCTGCTTATCACGCATAACGGCCTGGGCGACAGTTTGATCGATTGCGTGCGCCATGTGCTCGGCGTGGTGCCGGCACATCTCAAGTCGCTATCGGTACTGGCCAGCGACGATCCGGCGCTGAAGGAAGAAGAGGGCCGCGCGCTCATCGCACAGCTCGACAAGGGTCGCGGCGTGTTGCTGCTGTCCGACATGTACGGCGCCACGCCCAGCAACATCGCGCGACGCTTGTGCCAGCCGGGACGCATCGAAGGCGTGGCCGGGGTGAACCTGCCGATGCTGCTGCGCGTGGCCTGCTACTGCAACCATCCGCTGGACGAGCTGGTGCAGCGCGCGCTGGTGGGCGGCAAGGAATGTATCGTTACAATCAACTCGGAAGGCGGCGATGTTGCAACAGGATGCGCAAATTATTAACAAGCTCGGGCTGCACGCCCGCGCCTCGGCCAAACTCACCCAGCTCGCTTCGCAGTATCCCTGCGAGGTATGGCTGACCCGCAACGGTCGGCGCGTTAACGCGAAGAGCATCATGGGCGTGATGATGCTGGCGGCGGCGATGGGCACGACCATCAGCATCGAGACCACCGGCGACAAGGAGCAGGAGGCCATGACCGCCATCGTCGGCCTGATCAACGATTACTTTGGAGAAGGCGAGTGAGCTTTACCCTGCACGGTCTGCCCGTCTCCAGCGGCATCGCCATCGGCCATGCCCATCTTGTGTCGCACTCTTCGCTGGAAGTGTCGCACTATGTGCTGCCCAAACATCTGGTGGATGAAGAGGTAGCGCGCCTGGATGCGGCGCTGGAGACCACGCGCAAGGAGCTTTCCGCCCTGCGCCTGCAGCGTCCGCAGCAGGCAGCGGCGGAGTTCGACGCCTTCCTCGACCTGCACCTGATGATCCTCGGCGACGAGCACATCAGCCGCGCCGCGCGCGACATGGTGCAGCGCGAGCACTGCAACGCGGAGTGGGCGCTGAAGACGCAGATGGACGCACTGGTGGCCCAGTTCGAGGCGTTCGAAGATGCCTATCTGCGCGAGCGCAAGACCGACGTGGTGCAGGTGGTGGAGCGCGTGCTCAAGGCGCTGAACGGCGAATCCGGACATGTGCCGCCCACGACCAAGCACGATGTGGAGATGATCCTGGTCGCGCACGATGTCAGCCCGGCCGACCTCATCCAGCTCAAGCCGCACCAGTTCTCCGCCATCCTCACCGACCTCGGCGGCGCGACCTCGCACACCTCCATCGTCGCGCGCGGCCTGAACACGCCGTGCGTGGTCGGCCTGCATCACGCGCGCGAGCTGATCAAGGACCACGACATGCTCATCGTCGACGGCGA
>JBQGEN010000093.1:0-5363 GCA_052039615.1 Sideroxyarcus sp.
CGAAGCTGGCGCGCGTGTTGCTGACGACCTCGCCGCCGATGCTCACTTCGCCGTCGTCGATCAGGCGCTGGCACCACTTGCGCGTGCCGAAGCCTTGGGATTGCAGGATGCGGTCCAGGGGAAGCTTACTCATTGCGGCGCGGTTTCCTTTGCTCAGGCGATGCTGCAGGCTTCGGCAAACTCCAGGCGCGGGCTGCGCGGATAGACGCCGCTGGCGTCGCCGTAACCGAGGTTGCAGATCAGGTTGGATTTCACGTTGGTGCCCGAGAAGAACAGCTGGTCCACCGCCGCGTTGTCGAAGCCGGTCATCGGCCCGCAGTCGAGGCCCAGCGCGCGCGCCGCCAGGATGAGGTAGCCGCCCTGCAGCGTGCCGCTGCGCAAGGCGGTGGCCTCGGCCAGTGCGGCGTTGCTTTCGAACATGCCGCGCGCGTTGGGGTAGGGCGGGAAAAGCCTGGGCAGTTGTTCGAAGAAGCGCGAGTCGTAGCCGATGATGGCAGTGACCGGCGCGGCCATGGTCTTGGCGCGGTTGCCCTCCATCAACGCCGGCATCAGCTTTTCCTTGGCTTCTTTGGACTTGACGAACACGATGCGCGCCGGGCTGCAGTTCATCGCCGTGGGCGCCATGCGCAACGTGTCGTAGAGCTGCTGCAGCAGTTCATCCGCAACGGGCTTGTCCTGCCATGTGTTGTGGGTGCGCGCGCCGAAAAACAGTTGGTCGAATGCAGCCTGGGTTATAGGTGTGCCGGACATGAATATCTCCTGAAAAAAGGTGGGTAAAAGTCTAAATGAAAACGAACCGATCTTATTTGGGCGCGACATCCGGCAGGTTGGGGTGCTGGTCGTGCATGACGATGCGCGAGACGAACCAGATCGCCAGCAGGTTCGCGGCCACCGCGATGTAGCCTACCGATTCATAGCCGACGATCAGGCCGGCACTGTCCTGCGTGATGACGAAGCCGCCCAGCGTGGTGGCCAGCCCCATGGCGAGCGACTGGGTGGTGCCGTTGAGCGACATGAAAGTGCCGCGCAGTTTGGGCCGGGCCGCGGAGGTGACGATGGCCATCGCCGGGATGAAGCGCCCCGAGACCAGCACGAAGAACGCGGTGGTGCAGATCAGCCATGCCCACAGCGGCGCCGCGCCGAGGTGGGTGACGACGAGGAGCGGCAGCATGGCGGCGACGGCGATGATGCGATAGACCTCAACCTTGCCGCCTGCGTCGGCCCAGTGCCCGATCAGGCGCGCGGTGAAGAAGGTTGCCGCACCGCCCGCGAGATAAATGAGCGGGATGTCGGCCTGCGCGATGCCGACGTTGCCGACCGCATACACCGTGATGTAGGGGATCACGGTGAAGCCGGAGAAGATGATGAGCGAGGAGAACAGCAGCGCGCGAAGGTGGTTGGCGTCGCGCAGCACCTCGAACATGGCGGAGAACGGGTGCGCGCGTTTTTCGCTGCTGATGTGGTGGCGCAGTTCCGGCAGGAAGCGGTAGCCCACGAACATGAATACGATGACCAGCGCCGCAATGAAGATGAACGGCGCGCGCCACTGCAGGTGGTTAGCCAGCCACAGCGATAGCGGCACGCCCGCCACGGTGGAGACGGAGAAGGCGGTGGAAACGATCCCGCTGGCCCGGGCGCGGCGCATGAACGGGATGACGTCGCCCACCATGGTCTGCACCAGCGCGCCGAGCACGCCGCCGAAGGCGCCGGCCAGCCCGCGCGCGACCAGCAGCGTGGCGTAGCCGGGCGCCAGGCCGCAGGCCAGCGTGGCGATGCCGAACAGGGCGAAGATGAGCAGCACCAGGCGCTTGCGCTCGAAGCGGTCGATGAAGGTGGCGGCGAGGAAGCCGCAGAACGCCGCGCTGAAACTGTAGGAAGCCACCAGCAGGCCGAACTCGTGGGTGCCGATGCCGAATTCCGCCATCAGGATCGGGCCCAGCGGCATCATGATCATGAAGTCGAGGATGTGGCTGAACTGGATGCCCGCGAGGGTGAGCAGGAAATACTTTTCGCGTTGCGGGGAGAGGGTGGTGTGCATTGCGCGCATTTTAACAGGTCGGAGCGGGCAAACGGCGCGACAGTAGGCGATAATCCGCCAATCCGAATCGAGTGGAGTAGTGCAATGTGCGGCATCTGCGGTGAATTGCGTTTCGACAAATCTGCGCCCGACATGGGCGCGCTCAAGCGCATGACGGCGCAGCTGGCGCGGCGCGGGCCGGATCACGAAGGCTTTTTCAATGGCGATGTGGTCGCGTTCGGCCACCGCCGCCTGTCCATCATCGACCTGTCGGCGCACTCCGACCAGCCGATGGTGGACGAGGACCTGCAACTGGCGCTGGTGTTCAACGGCACCATCTACAACTACCAGGAGTTGCGCGCCGAACTGGCCGAGATGGGCTACGACTTCACCTCCAGCGGCGACACCGAGGTCATCCTCAAGTCGTATCACGCCTGGGGCGCGAACTGCGTGCAGCGCTTCTACGGCATGTTCGCCTTCGCCATCTGGGACATGCGCGACAAGTCGCTGTTCCTCGCGCGCGACCGGCTGGGCATCAAGCCGCTGTATTACGCGCTGGAAGGCACCCACCTGCGTTTCGCCTCCACGCTGCAAGCCTTGCTGGCGGCGGGCGGGGTGGATACCTCTCTCGACCCGGTCGCCCTGCATCACCATTTCACCCTGCACAGCGTCGTGCCCGCGCCGCGCACCATTCTGAACGGCGTGAAGAAACTGCCGCCCGCGCACACCATGACGTTCAGCGTGTCCGGCGAGGTGAAGCTGCAGCGCTACTGGTCGCTGGACGCGACGCGCCCGGCGCAGGACCTTTCCGAACAGGAGTGGCTCGCCGCGACGCGCGCCGTGCTGGCGCGGGCGGTGGAGCGGCACCGTCTCGCCTCCGACGTGCCGGTGGGCGTGCTGCTTTCCGGCGGACTGGATTCGAGCCTGCTGGTCGGGCTGCTGGCCGACCATGTGGAGAACCTCAACACCTTCTCCATCGGCTTCGAGGCGGTGGCGGGCGAGCAGGGGCACGAGTTCGAGTATTCCGATCTGGTCGCCAAGCATTTCAATACGCGCCACCACAAGTTCGCGCTGCCCAACAGCGCGGTGCTGAAGACGCTGCCCGATGCCATCGCGCAGATGTCGGAGCCGATGCCGAGCTACGATGTGACCGCGTTCTACCTGCTGGGCGAGAAGGTGGCGGAGGAAGTTAAGGTGGTGCTGGCGGGGCAGGGCGCGGACGAGGTGTTCGGCGGCTACTTCTGGTATCCGCGCATGGACGCGGCAAACGGCTCGCCGCTGGCGCGTTTCTCGCAGCATTACTTCGACCGCGACCACGCCGAATATCTGGCGATGATGACGGATGCCTATGCCGTGCCGGACGTGACCTCGGAATGGGTGAATGGCGAACTCACGCTGCCGCAGGCGGGCGAGTTCCTCGACGAGGTGTTTCGGCTCGACGTGACCGCGCTGATGGTGGACGACCCGGTGAAGCGCGTGGACAACATGACTATGGCATGGGGCCTGGAAGCGCGCGTGCCCTTCCTCGATCACGAGCTGGTGGAACTGGCGGCGCGCATGCCGCCCTCGCTCAAGCTCAAGGAGGGCGGCAAGTTCCCGTTGAAGGCGGTGGCGCGCGGCGTGATCCCCGATGCGGTGATCGACCGGCCCAAGGGCTATTTCCCCGTGCCGGCGCTGAAATATGTGCGCGGCGATTTCCTGAAGAAGATGCGCGAACTGCTGAACTCGGAGGCCTGCATCAAGCGCGGCCTGTACCGGCGCGACTATGTGGAGAAGCTGCTGGCCGACCCGGAAGCGCACCTCACCCGCATCCAGGGCAGCAAGCTGTGGCACCTCGCGCTGTTGGAGTGGTGGTTGCAGGTCAATGTGGATGGTGTGATCGGGTAGCAGGCAGGCATGATATTGTCTGCGTTGCGATGGCCGCTTTTTCCAGTTGCAGCCGTTCGCAAATGGCTGCTTTGCAGCAGTGAATATTGGCGAGCAGACTTCCGCAAACGGCTGCGGATTCGGTTTGTTCTCAAATAGGGAGTGAAATGAGGATAATTCTTTTTATAGCTTGTTTGTTTTTGGCAAAAACAGGATTTGCTGATACCTGCGAAGGAGACAAACTTGCAATTCCTGATAGCACAACTCTAGCGTCAGTTCAGGTATTAGCGGATGCTGGGAATACTCATGCACAAGCGCAAATGGGGGCAGCCTATTTTCGGGGGAAAGGAATCACCGTAGATAAAGACAAGGCACTCTCATGGTTTGAAAAAAGTGCGGAGGGAGGGAGTAGTGAAGGGCAGTACCTGCTTGGTGAGACTATTATGTTAGGTGCCAAGTCAGAAGTAGAGTTTAAAAAAGCCGCTGAGTTGTTTAAAAAATCCGCGGATCAAGGTTGCATGTCAGCGTTAGCTTACCTAGGAATAATGACAAAAATGGGTAAGGGAGTTACTCAAAACACTAAGGCAGGTATTCAAATGATTACCAGAGCAGCGAAGGCTGGCGATACCGTTGCGCAATTGGTGTTGGGTACGACGCTGATCACTGGAGATGGAGTGAGCAAGGACCCAAAAGCAGGGTTTAACTGGGTTAAAAGGGCATCTGACACTGGGGACTCCGCTGCTGAAATTGTTTTGGCTGATCTTTATATGGATGGGATAGGTACTCAATCAGATACCGAAAAGTCACTAAATATACTTGAGATCGTTTATGCAAAAAATGACGATCAGGCACACGCTGCAGCATTTCAGCTTGGGTGGATGTTCATGGAAGGCAAAGGAGTTCCTGTGGATAATGTCCAGGCGATCAGATGGATGATTATTGCGGCTGCATCCAACTACTCCGAGTCAGCGCAGCGGCTTAAAACGCTCGCGGAGAAGTTTCCTAAACAAAAATTAATTTCCTCATGCAGTGTGTACATGGACCCTTTTTTTGCTACCAACGGAGCGAAACCATATGCTTATGTGGATAGTGGAGAAACGGTCGCTGTAATTTACACACGAGCCACTTCGGATGAGGTCTACTTTCCTGCTAGACGATTAGCAGGGTACATACCTTGGCAATGTCTTAGCAAAGGCTAAAACAAATTCGTTTGAATGGGCGTCTGCTTTGCAGAAGGTAAACCGTCCGGCTTGGGTTAGCAGCCGCCCTCCAATAGTGTCCGGTCTCGTGTTGGAAATGTCGCGAATGGGCACAGAGCTGACCATGTTAATCATTCATTGACACCGCAAACCTCCGCCTAGATAATCCCACTCCATGAATCCTACGACGACCATCAATTGCAAAGTACGAGCCCTGCCGTTCGCTCACGCGCGAGCCGTGTGGCGCTTTGCGTCTGGTGGTCCGGAGAACCCGTTGTAGT
>JBQGEN010000094.1:0-2519 GCA_052039615.1 Sideroxyarcus sp.
ATATATAAACGGAAAGTGAGCTCAGCGCGGCGCGAGCTTCAGCTTCATCTTCCGGTGCGGCATGCCGGCGTCCATGAACTCCTTGCCGTATTCGACGAAGCCGAAGACGTGATAGAACGGGATCGCGTGGATCTGCGCATACACGTCCACTTGCTTGAGACCGCGCGCATGCGCTTCGTCCAGCAAAGCCTCCATGATCGCCGTGCCCACCCTCATGTTGCGCCATTGCGGCAGCACCGCGATACGGCCGATATGCCCGTTCGGCATGATGCGCCCGCAGCCGATGGCCTCGCCGTTCAGGCTCAGCGCCAGCGCATGGCGGGAACCGTCATCCATGCCGTCCCATTCCAGTTCTTCGGGGACGTTCTGCTCGCGGACGAACACCGCCTCGCGTACCGCACGCAGCAACGGCTCACCGTCATGCCAACTGACCAGACTGACCGTAAACGGAGTGCTCATGTTTCCTCCTGTTCAAGCGCTGATTTCCACCTGCGTCCCGACTTCCACCAGGTCGAACAGCTCTGCCAGTTCCGCATTGCGCATGCGCACGCACCCGCGCGATCCCGGCTTGCCCAGTTCCGTACTGTCCGGCGTGCCGTGGATGTACACGTAGCGCCGCATGGTATCGCAAGAACCGCCGCGGTTGTAGCCGCTCTCACAACCCGACAGCCACAGGATGCGCGTCAGTATCCAGTCGCGCCCCGGCTGTTGCGCCCCCAGCTCCGGCGTATAGATCTCGCCGGTCGGACGGCGCTTCACGAACACCGTGGTCGCGGGCATGCCGGCGCCGATCCTGGCGCGGATGACATGTTTGCCGCGCGGCGTGCAGTAACTGCCGTTCTCCTCGCCCACGCCGTTCGCACCGGTGGAGACGCGATAGCGGCGCACCGGCCTGCCGTTGTCGTCGAGCAGTTCCAGCGTCTGCGCCGGAATGGAGATGGCGATCTTCATTGGGCCTTCTGCTGCGCGCGCCGCGCGGCAAAGAAATCGCTCAACACCCTGCCGCACTCCTCCGCCAGCACCCCGCCGTGGATGCGCGCGTGATGGTTCAGGCGCGTCTCGGCGAACAGGTCGAGCATGCTGCCGGCGGCTCCCGTCTTGGGGTCACGCGCGCCGAACACCACGCGGGCGATGCGGGCATGGAACATCGCGCCGACACACATCACGCACGGTTCGAGCGTGACGAACAGTTCGCAACCTACCAGACGATAATTGCCCAGATGTTGAGCTGCATCACGAAGTGCCGTGATTTCGGCGTGCGCGGAAGGATCGTGGCGCGAGATCGGCGCATTGCTGCCGCGCCCCACGATCTGCCCATCCTTCACCACCACCGCGCCAACCGGCACTTCTCCGGCCAGTGCGGCCTGTTCGGCCAGGCGTAGCGCTTCGCGCATGTAGGCGACATCGCTGCCGGCGGCAGGGTCAAAAGGTGCGGTCATGCTGTTCATGCGCGCATTGTACGGCAAAGGCCGGATTGCCAAACGACAGGGCGAGGCAGAGAATGCTGCCAACCCGACACGGGAGATCGTCATGCCCGGCGGCACGAGTCTGACAAGTACATCCCCATCGCAGCCGCGCGAGCAATCGCGCGGCGAAGAACTCGCGAACAGCATCAGCCACGGTGCGGGGCTGGTCGCCGCCGTCGCGGGCGCGCCGTTCCTGATCCTGCATGCCTTGCAGCTCGGGAATACCCGGTACCTGGTCGGCGTCAGCATCTTTGCCGCCACCATGGTGCTGCTCTACCTTGCCTCCACTCTCTACCACGCGCTGCGGCCCGGCAGAATCAAGCATGTGTTCCGCATCATCGAACACTCCGCGATCTTCCTGCTCATTGCGGGCACCTACACGCCATTCACACTCGGCGTGCTGTACGGCGCGTGGGGCTGGACCCTTCTGGGCATCGTCTGGACGCTGGCGCTGGCGGGAGTGGCGCTGAAGGTGTTGAACCGCATGTCCCACCCCATCGTCTCCACGGTTTTATATCTGCTCATGGGCTGGCTCATCGTGGTCGCGCTCGACCCCTTGTTCGAACTCGTTCCCTTGGCCGGCATGGTCTGGCTGGTCGCGGGCGGCCTGGCTTATACGGCGGGCGTCGCCTTCTTCGCCACCGACGCGCACCTGCGCTACGGCCACTTCGTCTGGCACCTGTTCGTACTGACGGGCACCACCTGCCATTATTTCGCCATACTCTGGTATGCGGCCTGAACCCCGCCAATTTGCGCTTGCCTTGGCGCGGGATTTTGACAACAATGCGCTCCAGTAACCGGAGCCATTGATGCCAACACCCGCTGTAACCGATTTCACCCTGCCCGCCACCAGCGGCGTCGATTTCACGCTCTACCCCATCCGCAGCAAATCGCTGGTGATCTACTTCTATCCCAAGGACAGCACGCCGGGCTGCACCACCGAGGCACAGCAGTTCCGCGACCTGTATGCGGAATACCAGCAGGCGGGCTGCGAGATCGTCGGCATCTCGCGCGACAGCATCAAGTCGCACGAGAACTTCAGAGCCAGGTTCA
>JBQGEN010000095.1:0-1866 GCA_052039615.1 Sideroxyarcus sp.
TACGGAACGAAAAGTTAGGCTACAAAATCCGCGAAGCGGAACTGCAAAAAGTTCCGTACATGGTTGTGATTGGTGATAAAGAGGTGAACACTGCAACGGTAGCGCCGCGGGGACGAAAAGGGGAAAAAATCCCTTCCCTTACGGTGGCGGAGCTGATTGCCCGTATTGTTACTGAAGCTGTTCCGGGAGGTGCACCATAGCCAAAGAAGCAGCAGTCCGGATCAACCAACAGATTCGTTCCCGCGAGGTCCGAGTGATCGATCCGGAAGGGCAACAGGTCGGCGTCCTTCCTCTTGCCGAAGCACTCCGTCTAGCCGGGTCAAAAGAACTCGACCTTGTTGAGGTTTCTCCGACGGCAACACCTCCGGTCTGTCGGATTATGGACTATGGCAAGTTCCGTTATCTGCAAAAGAAGAAAGTGCAGGAGTCCAAGAAACACTCGACACAAGTGTTGGTCAAAGAAGTGAAACTCGGCTCGCGGACGAGTGAACATGATATCGATTTCAAAGCCGTCCATGTGCGCCGGTTCCTGGAAAAGAAACAACGAGTGAAAGTGTCGGTCCTTTTCCGTGGTCGAGAAATTACTCATCCGGAATTAGGGAAAGACATGCTGGGGACATTTTTCGAGAAGGTGCAAGATGTTGGAGAACTCGAAGGGCAGGCGCGGCTCGAAGGGCGCAATATGTCAATTCTAATCGTACCGAGGTAATCTATGCCAAAACTCAAAACCCGCCGCGGGGCGGCGAAGCGCTTCAAGACGACTGGAACGGGGAAAGTCCGCCGTGCCAAAGCGTTCTTACGCCACCAGCTGTCGGCAAAGACGCGTAAACAAAAACGGCACCTCCGCCAGACAACGCTGGTTGATGTCACCAACGAAAAAGCAATTAAGAAATTGATTCCCTATAAGTAGGGCAGCGTAAGGAGACTTGGTCATGCCACGGGCAAAACGCGGCTTCAAAGCACGTCGCCGCCATAAAAAAATCTTGAAACTCGCGAAGGGATTCACCGGCGGTCGGAGGAGACAGTACCGTCAAGCACGAGAAACCGCCGAGCGCGGTCTCGCCTACGCCTATCGAGATCGGAAAGCCCGCAAACGCGACTTCCGTCGTTTGTGGATTACGCGCATTAATGCGGCAGCGCGCTTGAACGGGGTCAATTATAGTCAATTCATTCACGGCCTTGGGCAGGCGAAGGTTGAAATCGATCGGAAGATTCTTGCCGCGCTGGCGATTGATGATCCGGGTGCCTTCACCGCCATCGCTGATCTCGCGAAACGGCACCGCGCGGCGGCCTGAATTCAGCTCTGAGGTGTGAGCATCGAACGGTAAGTAATAGAGAAGGGAAGTCGCTC
The DNA here is from genome assembly GCA_052039615.1 of Sideroxyarcus sp. Lineage (GTDB taxonomy): Bacteria > Pseudomonadota > Gammaproteobacteria > Burkholderiales > Gallionellaceae > Sideroxyarcus. The sequence goes on from JBQGEN010000095.1 coordinate 1,352, forward strand.
CTTCTCTTGCTCGATGCTTAGGGCTCATCCTTCGCTCCTTCTTTCTCCGCATCTATGGAACGCGAACTTGTACGCATCCGCGGCGAAGCATTATCAGCCCTCGAGACGTGCAAAGACGAGGAGGGGCTAGAGGCAGTACGGTTACGCTTTCTGGGGCGTAAGGGAGAACTCACTGGAGTGCTTCGTGGTATCGGAGAGTTGCAACCTGAGCAGCGGCGCAAGATCGGCGAAACTGCGAACGAGATAAAAGCCCTGCTCGAAGAACGGATTGTGAGTCTGCGGGCGGGATGGCAAGAGGCTCAGCGGGCTCAGAGCCTTGCCGCTGAACGTATTGATATTACAGTCCCCGGCACCCGACGACCGCGCGGATCACTGCACCCTTTGTTGCAAGTGATGGACGATACGATCGCGATTTTTACGGCGATGGGGTTTGAAGTCGCACGCGGCCCCGACATCGAAGACGACTATCACAACTTTGCCGCCCTCAACATTCCGGCGGACCATCCCGCACGCGA
>JBQGEN010000096.1:0-3324 GCA_052039615.1 Sideroxyarcus sp.
GAACCAGAGCACCTACATCCCCATCGGCGCCAGGCACCGGCTGGAGAACCTGGGCAGCGAGCCGCTGCACATCGTCGAGATCCAGGTCGGGGACTATCTGGGTGAAGATGACATTCAGCGCTACGAAGACAACTACGGCAGGACAAAAAGCGCCGAATTTGCAGCAAGTTGACCGCAGATGCGGGCGAACCGGGTGCGCCGGTCCGACGTGCCGCCATGCTAGAATGCTCCCGCATCCTGCATGTGCCAAGGCCTCGTACTCCCGCCGCTAGGGACGCGGCTGATGCTGGGACGTCCGTTTTGATTCGAGGAAACATTTTTCAATGATTGCACAGGCGCGTTCGCCCGCGAAGATCACCTATACGACCTGGAAGGCGCTCTTTCTGCGCGCGGCCGTCAACAGTCTGGCGACTGGCCGCGCGGCATGGTTCTGGCTGATCGCCGAGCCGATCACGCATATCGTGATCTTGATGCTGGTGTTTTCCGCTTTGCGCGTGCGCACCATCGGCGGCATCAACACCTCAGTCTGGATCATGGCCGGCATGCTGGCGTTCTTCATGTTCCGGCGCACGGGCGCAGAATCCACCAATGCATTGAGGGGCAGCAACTCGTTGTTCGCCTTTCCTCAGATTCGGCCGGTCGATACCGTGCTGGTTCGCGCCGCACTGGAAGGCTTTCTGATGGTGCTCGTCACGATCGTATTGCTGGCGGGCGCCTGGTTCTACGGCCTTGCCGTCGTTCCGGTCGATCCCTTGGCTGTCATCGAAGCTTTGTTCGGGCTCTGGTTGTTTGGTGTCGGGTACGGCCTCGTCAACTCGGTGGCGATTCAGCTATTCCCTCCAATCGGGATATTCCTGGCTTTCATGATGAGGCCGTTGTATTTTCTCTCGGGCGTGATCTTCCCGATAACGGTGATTCCTTATCCTTACCGGGACTGGATACTGATTAATCCACTGGTTCATGGGCTGGAGTCCGCACGGCTCGGATTTGCGCCCTACTATCACGTGGTACCGGAAATCAGCGTCGCTTATCTGTACAAATGGGCGCTGGTCTCGGTGTTCTTCGGCCTGGCGCTGCAAGTGCGCTTTGCGAAACGGCTGGTGCAAAGCAAATGATCGTTCTGGACAACGTATATAAACGTTACTTAACCGACCATGTGCCCGGCGAGTGGGTGCTGCAGGGCGTGTCGCTGACCATTCCGCACAAGGCATGCGTGGGGGTGGTCGGTGCCAGGAGCTCGGGCAAATCTACCTTGTTGCGGTTGATCGCCGGGACCGAAGAGCCGACCAGCGGCACGGTCGAGCGCAACGCGCGTACGGTCACTCCGGCGACTTTCAGGCGTACCATCCAGCCACTGCTTTCCGGGCGGCAGAATGCAAAGTTCATCTGCCGCGTTAATGGCAATGTAGATGACCTGGAAGAGCGCTTGGCGGAGGTCGAGCGTCTGGCATCGCTGGGAAACAAGTTCGACAAGCCTGCCAGCACCTACACTCAGCCGATGAAAGCCAGTCTGGGTTTTGCGCTCACCATGGCACTCGATTTCGATATGTATGTCGCGGACGACTTCATTTTTTCCGGACCTACAGCCTTCAGGAGCGAGGAAGCCGCCGAATCGGCACTCAAGCAATTGACGCAACGCGCTGGCATCTTCATGACGTCGCAGAAGGCTTCGGGCGAAGGCATGCTCAGGCAATTCTGTAAATCGGGCATCTGGGTGCATGAGGGCAAGGCAGACTGGTTCGACGATATCGAAGATGCCATCGAAGCGCACAAGGCCAGCCAGCCACCGGCCGCTCCCAGAAGAAAAGCCGGTCGGCTGGCACCCGTCGTGGAGGAGCATGCCGTTTCGGAGCAGACACAAAGCATCCTGAACAGGATCAAGTTGCTCAACGGATCGCTCAAGATCCTGAAAGCGGGGCTAAGCGGCGCTCCCGAGTCAATCCCGGCGAGAGACGGCGCACGCCTGTTGCAGGCGGCCACCCAGATCGGCATGACGTTGCTGCCTCCCGACGAAATTGCGGAGCGTGGCTACCGGGTGCGTGAAGGCGAGACCCCAGTGCTGAAAAGAAGGATCGCCGGCACCAAAAAAGACGAGGAACTGTATGATCTGGAAACCCAATGCGAGAAGCAGGAGTTGACGACGTGATCGATATTTCAATGCCCAGGTTGGCCGCCTGGGCCAAAGAATGTATGAAACCGGTCATTTTGCGTCGACGGATCAACATCGGCACCGCTAGCATTGCCATGCTAGCGGTGATCTACTGGGGTGTCATTGCCTCGGATCGCTACGTCTCCGAGGCCCATGTCATTGTGCAGCGCACCGACCTGGCGAGTGGGCAAGCCCTGGATTTCGGCGCCATCCTGACAGGAGCCGGCGGTGGAAGCCGCATGGACCAGCTCCTACTGCGCGACTACTTGCTGTCGCTGGAGATGCTCAATAAACTCGATGCAAAATTGGACCTGCGTTCACATTACTCCGGCTGGGGCCACGACCCGCTCTCGCGCATGTGGTTCAAGAACGTCGATCAGGAAAGGTTCCATCAATATTTTCTGAATCGAGTCAGCGTCGAATTCGACGACTACGCCGGCGTGCTGGTCATCAAGGCGCAGGGCTACGATCCGGAAACCGCGCAAGCCATCGCGAACATGCTGGTGGAAGAGGGCGAGCGCACGATGAATGACATCGCCCATCGCCTGGCGAAGGAACAGGTCACATTCGTCGAGAAGCAGGTAGCCGAATCCGCCGCAAAACTGCAGCAGGCGCGCAGCGCCGTGTTGGCCTACCAGAACCAGAAAGGCATGGTATCGCCACAGAACACTGCAGCCAGCCGTGCAGCAACCATCGATCGTCTCGATATCCAGCGCACCGAGCTGCAGGCTCGCCGTAACACCCTGCTGGGCTACCTGGCGTCCAAGGCCCCCAGCGTGGTAGAAATAGACATGCAGATTGATGCAGTCGAGAAGCAGATGGAGAAAGAGCGCGCGCGCTTGGCAGCGCCCGGCGGCAAGGCGCTCAACGCCACGGTGGAAGAGTTCCAGCGCCTGGAGATGGAAGCAATGTTCGCGCAGGATGTCTACAAGACGGCACTGGTCTCGCTGGAAACCAGCCGCGTCGAGGCGATGCGCACGCTCAAGAAGGTATCGGTGCTGCTGCAACCCACGCTTCCGCAATACCCGATGGAGCCGCGCCGCATCTACAACATCACTGTTTTCATCCTGATCACCCTGCTTCTGGCTGGCGTGATCCATCTGCTCGCAGCCATCATCCGCGACCATAAGGATTGATCCATGAAACGCTTGCTGATAACCATACTTGCGCTGCTG
>JBQGEN010000097.1:0-2625 GCA_052039615.1 Sideroxyarcus sp.
ACAACGGAATGCGTTGCCATTCCTTGCCGTCGTATTTGAAGAAGACATACGGCGGATTCGGCCTACCCCATTTATTGTAGGAGAGACACATGTTAGGTTCGGCGACGATGTAGGGGATGCCAATGAGAACATGCAGGGCGAGCAGGTTGAAGTTGGCACGTCCGACATCTTCGCTGTACTCGCTCGTCCATTCGACGTTCTTACCGGAGTCGGGTAGCGAGAAGGAGAGGGTCTGCTCCTTGATTGGCGAGGGTTGTCCGATCTCGTGCCGTCCGCCATAACTCAACGAGCGCTTGACGATGATCTTGCTACCATCGTGCAGCAGCACTTCTTCCTTCCAATTGTCACCGCCGAACCCAAGAAGCCCGGCACAGGCGCTCATGCTCGACCCCAGCAGCAAAGCCAATCCGAGTTTGGCAATTCGCTTTGTCATTCCATATTGGCTGTTCATGCTGCTTCCTTCCATGTGTGATCTGCTTAATCGTTAGCCGTGCCGTCAAGGTCGAACAACACGGGGACGGAGCCCCGTTCTTTTCGCCTCCGGTTCGCGTACTTTTGCATCCCGCGCATGTCGAAACGCAGGACGCAGGTACGCAGATGTTCGATCATTACCCAGAGCGTCAGCATGATTTTCCCCGGCCTATTTGCCGTTGGCTTTTTCCAGCTCTTCCACCTTCTTCGCCAGTTTGGCGATCTGCGCCTGTTGCTTGGCATAGACGCTGACGAGTTGCTTGGCGGTGTCGGCCAGTGCTTTGACGGCGATGGTGAGTTCGTCTTTTTGGGAATTGACGTGGTCAATGCGCATCATCACGAGTTGGGCGACTTCTTTGGGATCGCTGATGACGCGGCCGGGTTTGGCTTGGGGTTTGCCGTTGACCTTGGGTTTCAATCAAAGGGGTCAGCTTCGCATTATGTTTTCGCACTTCAATTCTCCCGTTCAAAATCCAAAGTCAGTCCGCCTGTCCGCTGCACTATTCCTTGTGGCGATGGATGACGACGAGGCAATGGCGCACGCTTGCCTCGCCATTCCTGCGAGGCTTTGAGTTCGAGCAGGTCGTGGCGGTATTGTTGTTTGGCGTATTCGGCCTGGGTCTTGTCGAGCTTGCCGCTGTTGTCGGCGCGTTCGGCTTGCAGGCGTTGGCGGTAGTCGGCGCTGATCTGTTCGAGTTTGCGGCCGGATGCGGTGAGGGTGGCCTGGGCGCGGTAGTGCGGCGGGATCTCGGTGAGTTTGGTGCGTGCCTGCTCTGCTGCGGCCAGGTCGCTTCGAGCTTTGTCGCGGGCGCTGATAACGAAGTTCATGGCGAACCCTAACCCGCCCTTTTAGCAGGGTCAATATGCCGAAGGGCCTATATACCCTGCTACAAACAACAACGCAGAAAAGAATAGGGTATGACGACCGGAATGGTCAGCCAAGGAACTCGCTTACTGCAGCAACCACCCGCTCCACATCCTCCTCGCTCATCCTCCAGAACATCGGCAGGCTGACGATGCGCCGCCCCACGCTTTCCGCGACGGGGAACATGCCTTCCTTGAAGCCGCGTGCACGGTACATCTGGAACAGGTGGATGGGCGGGTAATGCACGCCGCAGCCGATGTTGCGGGCTTTCATCTTCTCCATGAACTCGGCACGCACCACGCCCTGCGGCAGCACGATCTGGAACATATGCCAGTTGGTGTTCTCGAAATTCGCCAGCGGCAGTTGCACGCCGGTCTGCTTCTCGAAATCCGCGCCAAAGGTGGCGAAGTAATGTTTCGCCAGCGCATGGCGGCGCGCGGTGATGGCGTCCAGTTGCGGCAGCTGGTTCAGGCCGATGGCGGCGGCGACGTCGGTCATGTTGTACTTGCCGCCCAGCACGTCCACTTCCATGCCGTCGAAGCCGCTGCGCGTGACGCCCTGCAGGCGGTATTTTTCCGCGAGGCGCGCTTCGTCCTCGTTGTTCAGCACCAGGCAGCCGCCTTCGGTGGTGGTGAGGTTCTTGTTGGCCTGGAAGCTGAACGACACGAAATCGCCGAAGCTGCCGATGCGCTTGCCCTTCCACAGCGAGCCGATGGCCTGCGCCGCGTCTTCCACCACGCGCAGTTTGTGCTTGGCGGCGATGGCGTACAGCCGGTCACGGTCCACCGGCAGGCCGGAAAGGTCGACCGGAATGATGGCGCGGGTCTTGGGCGTGATGGCGGCCTCGACCTTGTCGAGATCGATGTTGCGCGTGACCGGGTCGATGTCGGCGAAAACGGGCGTCGCGCCCACTTCGAGAATGACGTTGGAGGTCGCGACCCAGGAGATCGGCGTGGTGATGACTTCGTCGCCGGGGCCGATGCCCGCGATGCGCAGGGCGATCTCCATGGTGCAAGTGCCGGAGTTGAAGTTGCGCAACGGGCGCCCGACAAAATAGGTGGAGAGCTGTTTCTCGAACTCCTCGACCTTGGTGCCGCTGGTGATCCAGCCGGAACGCAGCACGTCGCCGACGGCGGCGATGGCGGCTTCGTCGATGTAGGTTTTGGTGAAGGGAAGAAATTCAGACATGCTCAAGCTCTCGAAATGATGATGACGCCGACGATGATGACGGCCATGCCGACCAGTTTGGTGGCGCTGAACGGTTCACCCAACAGGTAATACGCCGCGAT
>JBQGEN010000098.1:0-2127 GCA_052039615.1 Sideroxyarcus sp.
CGCAGCATGAACAACCAAAATGGAATGATGAAGCGACTCGCCAACATTGCAGTGCTCTTGATGCTCGGTTCAAGCATGAGCGCCTGTGCCGGGCTCGGCACCTCGAAAGGCTGGAAAGAAGAAGTTCAGCTCCATGATGGCCGGGTGCTGGTGGTAGAGCGCCACTTTAACCTGGGTGGTTACCCGACCCTGGATGCCAGAGAGCGCAGACTACTGGACGAGACAATTACATTCACCTTGCCAGATGCCAACAAATCGCTTTCATGGAAAACCGTATTCGACGACAGAGTCGCGGAACCCAACAGCCTTGGGGCGTTATTGTTTGACATAGTCGATGGCGTTCCCTAACTTGCCACCAGCCCTGCGGGCTGCATCTCCTACAACAAATGGGGCAGGCCGAACCCTCCGTACATTCTGTTCAGGTACACCAATGAGGCGTGGCAACAAATCCCGTTGCAGGAATTTCCTGCTGTACTGGTGGAAGCCAACTTGATGAGCACCCCGGATTCGAGATTGCTCAAGCCTTACTACACAGTGGAGGCATCAAGGGCACAACGCAATCGCGGCAATGTTAACGCTTACGTGAAAACCATCCTGCGGGAGCCGATCCCGAATGTGTGGAGTGGGTGCGGAGAAATGGTTTACTACAAGGGCGCATGGGTTGGGCCGGGTGATTCCATCGGCAAACGAATAATGGATAGGCGAAACAAGTAATTTGCTCCACTAATCTATTTGTTGAAAGGACTAGATCATGGCAACAGCACTTGAATATGCACTGATGGCAGGCTCTGCTTATATTTCCAATCGTCCTGAAGTTAATCTCATTCCTGTCCCGACTGGCTGGACAAAGAAGATAAATCCAGATTCGTATTTCAAGAATCCAGATTCAGGTTTTGAGGCTATTTCTTATACCAACGGCACCGACCTCGTCATCTCCTTCGCCGGCACCGACTTCAGCAATGGTATGCCTTGGGACTTCTTTACCAGCGACTTCTGGCAAGGCAACATCCCGCTGGTCACCGGCGCCAGCGTCAGCGGCGCCGACCAATTGGTGGATGCAGTGGAATACTACCTTGCCGTCAAGGCCGCCAACCCCGGCGCCACCATCACCCTGACTGGCCATAGTCTGGGCGGCTCGCTGGCTTCCCTGGTTGCCGTATTCTTCGGCGAGACCGCCTTCACCTTCGACCAGGTTCCCGGACGCGCGACGGCCCTGTATTCACCCGCAGTCCAGTTGCGCGATGCCTTGCTGGCCAATGGCCACACCGCTGCCGAACTCTCCCAGTTGAACGCCTACATCACCGCTGCTGACCCTTCGACTGTCGATCCGACTGCGGCAGATACGCTGGCGGTGCGCGAACTCAATGTCACCAACCTCAACGTGCAGGGCGAAGTTGCCGGCCTCATACCGCTTGCACAGCGCATTGGCAGCGATATCAGCATCGACAGCACCCATCCCGGATTGGACATGTTCGGGGCAGACCTGCACTCCATCGCATTGCTCAACGTCTTTCTGCAAAGCAACCAGACGGCGGAACCATTCAGGAACCTGAGCGATGTCACGGCCAAGCTGCCGGATCTGTTGAAGATGATCTTCGACCGGAATTTCTTTTACAACGATCCGCTCAATATTAAGCCCGACGCCCCTGAGAACTTCCTCGAACGCCTCGTCAAGCACGAAGCCGGCGTGCGCGACCCGGCCACGGGAGCAACCACCCTTTCCGCCGATGCCATGGTCACTCGCTTCACGCAGGATATGTGGAAACTCGCGCAGGACGGCGGCCTGACTCAGAACGACCAGAACTCCAGCAATGTCGGCCTGAACACACTCAGCCGGGCTCTAACCGCATTCGCCATGCAGTTCTATTACGAAGACACAGCCAACGCGGTAGATCAGAACAAACAACTCTTCACCGACCTCGGCACGGGCGGCATCCGCTTCGACATTACCGACACCTATTCCGGCACTGCGGCCACGGCCAGCACACCAGCCATCGCGGGGCTGTTGCAGCAATGGCAAGCAGGCGACATGAAGCTCGACCAGAAGGTCGATGGCAAATATGTTCTCAAGGGCTACGAATACCTCCTGAACTATCTCAACCAGGGCGAATTCCTGCTCAACGGCGA
>JBQGEN010000099.1:0-4777 GCA_052039615.1 Sideroxyarcus sp.
TGTACGACGCCCTCATCAGCCGCCGCATCTACAAGGAGGCGTTGACGCACGAGGAATCGGTGGCGCACATCGTTGAAGAACGCGGCACGCATTTCGATCCCGATGTGATTGACGCATTCCTGGCGATCCAGGACGAGTTCCGGCAGATCGCCGAACGGTATCAGGACCCGATCAACGGATCCTGACGCGCGGCTCGCCCGCGACCATCTTCCCGATCACGCACGCCGCAGCAAAGCCCTGCTCGCGGAACGTCGCCAGCACCTTGTCCGCCTCGTTTGCAGCGCACGCCACCAGCAAGCCGCCGCTGGTCTGCGGGTCGCACAGCAGCTTGCGCTGCCATTCCGGAAAGCCTTGCGGCAGATCCACTTCCGCACCGTAGCTGGTCCAGTTGCGGTCCGCAGCGCCAGTGCTGTAGCCCTGCTCTGCCAAGCCCAACGCCACCGACAGGATCGGCAAGGCCTTGAAATCCACTTCCGCGCCCAGTTTCGAACCGCGGCAGACTTCCAGCAGATGGCCCAGCAGCGCGAAGCCGGTGACGTCGGTCATCGCATGCACGCTGCCCATTCCGCCCAGCGTCGAACCGACGCGGTTGACCTGCGTGGCGGTATCCACCATCTGGCGATAGCCTTCCGCGCTCAACTCGCCTTTCTTCAACGCCGCGCTCAGCACGCCCACGCCGAGCGGCTTGCCGAGGATGAGCACGTCGCCGGCCTGCGCGCGGTCGTTGCGCTTGATGTGGTCGGGATGCGCCACGCCCACCGCCGCCAGGCCATAGATCGGCTCCGGCGTGTCGATGGAGTGCCCGCCCGCCAGCGGGATGTTGGCCGCCTCGCACACCGAGGCGCCGCCGGCGAGTATCTCGCGGATGGTGTCCAGCGGCAGTTTGTCGACGGGCATGCCGACCACCGCCAGCGCGAGGATGGGCGTCGCGCCCATGGCATACACGTCGGACAGCGCGTTGGTGGCGGCGATGCGGCCGAAGTCGCGCGCATCGTCCACGATGGGCATGAAGAAGTCGGTGGTGACGACGATGGCCTGCGACTCGTTGAGCTTGTACACCGCCGCGTCGTCGCTGCTCTCGGTGCCGACCATCAGGTTCGGGTAAGATGGCGGCCGCGGCATCGCCGCCAGCATCTCTGCCAGTACCGACGGCGCGATCTTGCAGCCGCAACCGCCGCCGTGGGAGTACTGGGTAAGTTTTATCGAGTCGTTCATACAATAAGTTTCTATGCAAAATCCAAGGGTCGCCACCGTATCACAACTGTCCGATTTCGACGAAATCATCGACGTCCGTTCGCCCGCGGAATACGCGGAAGACCACATCCCCGGCGCGATCAGCGCGCCCGTGCTGGACGACGCGCAGCGCGCCGAGGTCGGCACGCTCTACGTGCAGGTCTCGCCCTTCGTGGCGAAGAAACGCGGCGCGGCGCTCATCGCGCGCAACATCGCGCTGCATCTGGAAAATATCTTCAAGGACAAGCCGAAGCAATGGAAGCCGCTGGTGTATTGCTGGCGCGGCGGCCAGCGCAGCGGCGCGATGGCTCACATCCTGGCGCAGGTCGGCTGGTCAACCTGCAGACTGGAAGGCGGCTACAAGAACTATCGCCGCCAGGTGCTGGCCGACCTGGAGACGCTGCCGCAAACCCTGCAGTTCCGCGTGGTATGCGGCACGACCGGCTCCGGCAAGAGCCGCTTCCTGCACGTGCTGCACGATCTGGGCGCGCAGGTGCTCGATCTGGAAGCGCTGGCGCAGCATCGCGGTTCCCTGCTCGGCAACCTGCCGAACGAACCGCAGCCGGCGCAAAAGATGTTCGAGAGCCGGGTGTGGGATGCCTTGCGCCGCTTCGATCCGAAACGGCCGGTGTTCGTGGAGGCGGAGAGCAAGAAGATCGGCCTCGTCAGTACGCCGGAAGTGCTGCTGCAGAAAATGCGCGCCTCGGAGTGCCTGCTGCTCGAAGCGCCCATCGCCGCGCGCGTGCAACTGCTCATGGAGGATTATCGGCACTTCCTGTCCGATCCGGCGCTGCTCGCGCGGCGCCTCGCCCCCTTGCACCCGCTGCACGGGCATGAGGTGCTGGAGCACTGGCAGGCGCTGGCGCAACAAGGCGAGTGGGATGCGCTGGTCGAAGATTTGTTGACCCGGCATTACGACCCGGCCTACCGGCGCTCCACCTCAAGCAACTTCGTGCATCTTGCTGAAGCCAGGCTGCTGCGGCTGGAGCGTCTGGACGAGGAAGCGCTGCGCGCGGCGGCATCCGGCGTCGTCTGACCGCGCTGCTTCAGGCCCTTTCCGGCAGCGAACGCAGCACCAAAGCCTCGAACTGTTCCAGCGGCACCGGCTCGCTGTACAGGTAGCCCTGGAAGGCGCGGCATCCGTGCCGTTCGAGGAAGTCGCGCTGCGCTTCGGTCTCCACCCCTTCCGCGATGACGTCCAGGCCGAGCGCCTTGCTCATCGCAATGATGGTCTGCACGATCACCGCATCGTTGGGGTCGCGCGTGATGTCGCGCACGAAGGAGCGGTCGATCTTGATCTGATCCAGCGGCAGACGCTTGAGATACTGCAGCGACGAATAGCCCGTGCCGAAATCGTCCATCGAGAAACTCACGCCCAGCAACCGCAATTCGCGCATCTTGGCGATGGCATCCTCGACATTCTCCAGCACGGTGCTTTCGGTCAGCTCCAGCCTCAGCAGCCAGGGCTTCACGCCGGTTTGCGTCAATATGCGGCGCACCTGGAGGGCGAAATCGGGCTGGTGCAGCTGCCTGGCGCTGACATTCACGGCAAGGGACAGCTCGCACATCGCCGCGTCATGCTGCCACGCCGCCAGCTGCTCGCAGGCGGTCTGCAATACCCAAAGCCCGATCGGCACGATCAGGCCTGTGTCCTCGGACAGCGGAATGAAGTGCTGGGAAGAGATCATGCCGCGCTCGGGATGCTCCCAGCGCAGCTGGCATTCCGAGCCGAGCGGGAGCCCGAGCGCATCGACCTGTATCTGGTAGTGCAGGCGCAATTGCTGGCCGGCGATCGCCTTGTGCAACTCGTCCGCCAGCTCGGCACGCGCCTCGATCGTCGCCTGCATCGCGGGATCGTAGAAACGGATGGCGTTGCGGCCGGCCGTCTTTGCCTGGTACATGGCGGTGTCGGCGTACTTCAGCAGATCGTCCAGGCTGTCCTGATGGCCGCAAAACAGCGCGACCCCGATGCTCGGGGTGGAGTGATATTGATGCTGTTTCAGCAAGTACGGCTCGCTCAGCGCCGCGCGTATCTTCTCCGCGACCAGCTCCGCATGTTTCGCAGCCTCGGCGGCAGCCTTGTTCAGCGACTCCAGCACCACCACGAATTCGTCGCCGCCCAGCCGCGCCACGGTGTCGCCGTCGCGCACGCAGGAAGTCAGCCGCCTTGACACCTCGACCAGCAGCAGGTCGCCGATGTCGTGCCCCTTGCTGTCGTTGAGCGTCTTGAAGTTGTCCAGATCGAGGAACAGGATGGCGCCGTATTGGCCGGTGCGCGCGCCGATGGCGAGTTCCTGATGGAGCCGGTCCATCAGCAGACGGCGATTCGGCAACGCGGTCAGCGGGTCGAAGAAGGCAAGCTGGTGGATCTGCTGCTCGGCCTGCTTGCGCTGGGTGATGTCGAGTATCACGCCGACGATACCGCTCGGCCTGCCGTCATCGCCGAGCATGCGCGCCTTGTGGAACACCACGTCATGCACCGAGCCGTCGCTGTGCCTCACCTGGCTCTCGTAGACCTGCACTCCGGCCGGATCATCGAGCAGCTCGAGATCCTTGTCGCGGTAGGTTTGGGAAAAGCTTTTCGGCGACACCTCGAACACGGTCTTGCCGACGATATCCTCCCGCGGCTTGCCGATGAATTCCGAGAACGCGCCGTTGCATCCGGTATAGCGTCCCTGCGCGTCCTTGTGGAATACCGGCACCGGCATGGCCTGCAGCAAGGATTCGCTGAGAGCGACGCTCTGCCGCAGCGTGACCGCGTTCTTTCGTTCCATGCGTTGGTCGAACAGCGCGGCGAGGATGCCGCCGCCGAACCAGAACAGCGAGGTCAGCGCCACCAGCACCGCCAGCAGGTTCGGCTCGATATACGAGCTGCCGGCGAGGCAGACGCTGCCCGGCTGAATGTGCGTGCCGGCCATGCCGGTGTAGTGCATGCCCGAGATCGCCAGCCCCATGATGGCCGCACCCAGCAGGTAGCGCGGCAATATCGGCAGCCTGACCCGATCGCCCCGATACATCATCAGCAGCGCGCCCCATGAAGCGATGACGGCGACCGCCACGGACAGCGACAGGATTGCCGGATCGTAATTGATGGCCGGCGACATCTTCAGCGCCGCCATGCCGGTGTAATGCATGGCACTGATGCCTGCCCCCATCAGCAACCCGACCAGCACCAGGCGCCGGATGCCCACATGCCGCTCGCGCAGCACCCGGAAGCCGAGCAGGGCTGCGGCGATGACGGGAACGATTGAGAACAGGGTCAGCCTCAGGTCATACGTGAGCGGGATCGGCAGGTGGAAAGCCAGCATGCCGATGAAGTGCATGGACCACACGGCCAAGCCCAGGGTGATGCTGCCCGCCACCATCCACCACAATGCAGTGCGTCCGCGGTTCTCGCGCATGCGCTGCGCATGGACGAGCGCCGTGAGCGAACCGGCCGCCGCAACCAGCACAGAGAGCAGCACCAGCGAGATATTCCAGGTGATAGGCAAAATAATCCGTCGTGCAATCAGGTTATTTCGCAATGCTAACCCAAAATCCCTTC
>JBQGEN010000100.1:0-12878 GCA_052039615.1 Sideroxyarcus sp.
TCGTCATCGACGATAAAGACCTTGAGCGGCGGTGCGACGCTATCGTTCATTCCTGCCACGCCGTCACGTAAGGAATGTGGATGTGGACCTGGTAATGCTCGCCATCATGCTCAACCTGATATTGCGCTTCGACATCGAACAGCAGGGCCAGTCGCTCGCGGATGTTGGAGAGCGCCATCTTGTTGCCGTTCGGATGCGGCGCAGTCCGATTCTGCGCCGGGTTGCGCACTTCCAGATGTAGTTCATCGCCAACCCGGTACAGTTTGACGTCGATGGTCCCGCCTTGCGGCAGCGGCTCGATGCCATGATAGACGGCGTTTTCCAGCAACGGCTGCAGCATCAGCGGCGGGATGAGCGCGTCCGGCGGCATGTTCTGCGTATCCCAGTTCACCTTGAGGCGCTCGCGCAGGCGCAGTTCCTCTATGGCCAGATATTGCCGCGCGAGCTGCACTTCCCGGCTCAATGGGACCAGCTCCTTCGGCTCCACCATGGCCGTGCGGAACAAGTCGGCCATGTCCTCCAGGGCTGCCTCGGCGCGCTTGGGGTCGCTACGCATGATGCTCAGCACGGCATTGATGGTGTTGAACAGGAAATGCGGGCGGATGCGCGCCTGCAGCGCCTGCAGCCGCGCCTCGTGCCTGGCCGGCGCCAGCGTTAGGGCACGCAAGCGAAAGTACGCGAGCAGCACATACGCAACGGCGACACCCGCCACGGCGTGGCGGACGTAGCGGAACAGGTCGCCATCATGCACGGTAGAAAACAGTTCGCCACCCAGTTTGTCGATCATCACGATATTCGCCGCGACGACGGCCGCCACGGCCAGCGCTCCCTGCCCGTAGGGGATGCGCGCCAGCACCGGATCGAGCACATACAGAGCCAGCAGGCTGCAGAGCAGCACGGGTTGGAGCAGCGCGGAACCTTGCATCAGCGCGTTCTGCAGAGCGAGCGGCGAGGAGGCCTGCGCCAGCGCTCCGAACAGCATGAGGCCGTTCACCAACAGCACGATACGCAGCACCGTACCCAGGTTGCGGAAGGCGGGTAGCAGCTTGGGCGTAATGTTTTGATTTATACTGCGCGTCTCCGGCATTTCGACCCCTCAAGTGCCGCTCATTCTGGACAAGACATGGCAACGATGCAAGACAATCAGACCTGGTCGGGACGTTTCAACGAGCCCGTCGCAGAGTTGGTGAAGCGCTTTACCGCTTCGGTGGATTTCGACAAGCGCCTCGCGCTGTTCGATATCCAGGGTTCCCTGGCGCACGCGCAGATGCTGGCGAACTGCAACATCATCAGCGCACAGGATCTCAAAGACATCCAGCGCGGCCTGTCCCAGATCGAGAATGAAGTCATCAGCGGCGATTTCGTCTGGCAGCTCGATCTGGAAGACGTCCACCTCAACATCGAGAAGCGCCTCACCACCCTGGTCGGCGATGCGGGCAAACGTTTGCATACCGGCCGTTCGCGCAACGATCAGGTCGCCACCGACATCCGCCTGTATCTGCGCAGCTCCATCGATGACATCATCGGTTTGCTGAACAATCTGCAGACCTCGCTGCTCGATCTGGCACAACATCATACGCACACCATCATGCCCGGCTTCACGCATCTGCAAGTGGCGCAACCGGTGAGCTTCGCCCACCATCTGATGGCCTACTTCGAGATGTGCCAGCGCGACGCGGAACGCTTCAGTGACGCACGCCGTCGCGTGAACCGGCTGCCGCTGGGTGCTGCCGCGCTGGCAGGAACCAGTTATCCGATCAAACGCGAGATGGTGGCTGAACTGCTGGGTTTCGCGTCGGTATGCCAGAACTCGCTGGATGCCGTGTCCGATCGCGACTTCGCTATCGAATTCACCGCCGACGCCGCGCTGACCATGACGCACCTGTCGCGCCTGTCGGAAGAACTGATCCTGTGGATGAGCCCGCGTTTCGGTTTCATCGACATCGCCGACCGTTTCTGCACCGGCTCCAGCATCATGCCGCAAAAGAAGAATCCCGATGTGCCGGAACTGGTGCGCGGCAAGACCGGCCGCGTGAACGGCCACCTGGTCGCGCTGCTCACGCTGATGAAGGGACAGCCGCTGGCCTACAACAAGGACAACCAGGAAGACAAGGAACCGCTGTTCGACACCGTGGATACGCTGACGCAGACCCTGCGTATCTACGCCGACATGATGCGCGGCATCACCGTCAAGCCGGAAGCCATGCGCCGCGCCGCACTGCAGGGCTACGCCACGGCCACCGACCTGGCCGACTACCTGGTGAAGAAGGGATTGCCGTTCCGCGATGCGCACGAGGCCGTGGCCCTCGCGGTGCGTCACGCCGAACAGAAAGGCTGCGACCTGGCCGAACTCAAACTGGAAGAGATGCAACAGTTCTCGGCACTCATCGCCGACGACGTCTTCAGTGTGCTCACATTGGAAGGTTCGCTCGCTGCACGCAACCACACTGGAGGCACCGCCCCGAACCAGGTCGAAGCAGCGATCGCACGCGCGCGCAAACTGCTCGCCTCCTAGCCTGCGCAGGAATCGCAGGCAAAAAAACGGGCCACCTTGCGATGGCCCAGAATAGGAGGAGAGTATGAAAGATTGAGTTGGTTACAACTCAAGGCTCTAACAACTCAGGACGGATTGTAGGAGTCTGTTTTCGGGTTGCATATATGCCAAACGGCCTATATAACGGCCTATACCTTTCACCCCTCCGATGCCCCCTGCAACAAGCCAGTAGAACCCCAGGATCAATCTCGCCCCGATCCGCCGCTGACCCGCTCCATGCCGGCCAGATCCTTGGCTGAAAACACGTTGCCATAGCCGCTTTGCGCCAATAGCTCCCGCACCTGCGCCGCCTGGTCGTAGCCATGCTCCAGCAATAGCCAGGCGCCAGGCGCCAGGAAGTCCGGTGCCCTATGAACAATGCGTCGAATATCATCCAGCCCGTCCGCGCCGGAAGCCAGGGCAGCTAGCGGCTCAAAGCGCACATCGCCTTGCCCCAAGTGCGCATCGCCTGCTGCCACATACGGCGGATTGGATACGATCAGCTCATAGCGCTGCCCTGCCAGCGCGGAGAACCAGTTGCTCTGCAAGAAGCCGGCATTGCGAATACCCAGCCGCGCAGCATTCTCGCGTGCCACCCGCAAAGCCGCTTCCGAGGCATCCACTGCCACCACTTCGATATCGGGCCGGGCTTGGGCGATGACTAGGGCGATCGCCCCGCTCCCCGTACCCAGGTCGAGCACTCGCAATCCGCGCTGCAGTGGCATGCGCTGCAACGCCAGGTCGACCAGCAATTCAGTCTCGGGGCGCGGGATCAGCGTGGCAGGAGTGACCTTGAGGTTCAGCCCGAAGAATTCGCGCTCGCCCAGAAGGTAAGCGACCGGCTCACCGCGCAGGCGCCGCTGCACCAGCGCGGCATACGCGATGGATTGCTGCTCATCCAAACTCTGTTCGGGGTGGGCCAGCAGATAGGCCCGAGGGACTTGCAGGACATGCTGCAACAGCATCTGCGCTTCGAGGCGCGCCTCGTTCGCCGGCAACGCCAGCGCGACTTGCAGCGCTGCGCCATCCTGCGCCACGGCGTCCCGGATGCTGCGCATCGGGATCAGCGCTCGTCCGCCAGCGCGGCCAGTTGCTCGGCCTGATGTTCGGCCATCAGGGCGTCGGTCAGTTCGCCGATGTCGCCGTCCATGATCTGGTCCATCTTATACAGCGTGAGATTGATACGGTGATCGGTGACGCGCCCCTGCGGAAAGTTGTAGGTGCGGATGCGCTCGGACCGGTCGCCGCTGCCCACCAGCGACTTGCGTTCGGCCGCGATCTTGCTGTGCGCTTCCTGTTCCTGCTTGTCCTTGATGCGCGCCGCCAGCACACGCATGGCTTGCGCCTTGTTCTGGTGTTGCGAACGTCCGTCCTGGCATTCGACCACGGTGCCGGTCGGGATGTGCGTGATGCGCACGGCGGAGTCGGTCTTGTTGATGTGCTGCCCGCCCGCGCCGGATGCGCGGAACGTATCGATGCGCAACTCGGCCGGGTTCAGTTCCACTTCGCCCACTTAGTCGGCCTCGGGCAGGATGGCCACGGTGCAGGCCGAGGTATGGATGCGGCCCTGCGTCTCGGTAGCGGGTACGCGCTGCACGCGGTGCGCGCCGGACTCGAACTTGAGCACCGAATAGGCGCCCTGACCGATAATGCGCGCGATGACCTCCTTGTAGCCGCCCATTTCCCCCAGGCTTTCCGAGATGATCTCGACCTGCCAGCGACGGCGCTCGGCAAACCGGACATACATGCGGAACAGGTCGCCCGCGAACAGCGCCGCCTCGTCCCCGCCGGTGCCGGCACGCACTTCGAGGAACACGTTGCGCTCGTCATTGGGGTCTTTCGGCAGCAACTGTTTCTGCAATTCGACTTCGAGCTGTTCCAGCCGGTCGCGCCCGGTCTTGATCTCGGCCTCGGCAAATTCGCGCATGTCCGGATCGTCCGCCATTTCCTGCGCCACGGCGATATCCGCCGCACATGCCTGGTGTGCGAGGTACAACGCTACCACTGGCTCGATTTCGGTGCGCTCGCGGTTGAGCTTGCGGAACGCATCCATGTCGCGTGTCGCGTCTTCGCTGCTCAACAAGCTGTTGACCTCGTCCAACCGTTCGCAGAGTTGGGCGAGTTTGGAGGAGATGCTCGGTTTCATTCGGGGGTGTGCAGGTGGTAGATGCGATGCACTGCGTCCAGCAACGCTTCGCGCTCGTTGGCCTGGGCCTGATTCAGCGTCTGGGTGGGCGCATGCAAAAATTTGTTGGTCAGCCCCATGCTCAGCGTTTCCAGCACTTTCTCGGGACTCTCGCCCTTGGCCAGCTGGCGCAGCGCTTTTTCCACCTCGCTGCGACGCTGACGCTCCGCATGATCGCGCAGGGTGCGGATGGTCGGCACCACTTCGCGCGACTCCATCCAGTGAATGAACTCGTTGACGCCGGAATCGATGATGACCTCGGCCTCTTTCACCGCCCCCTGGCGCGCATCCAGCCCGTCGCGCACCACTTCGGAAAGGTCGTCCACGCTGTAGAGGAACACGTCACTCAGTTCGGCCACTTCTTTTTCCACATCGCGCGGCACCGCCAGATCGACGATGAACAGCGGGCGGTGCTTGCGCTGTTTCAGCGCGCGCTCAACCATGCCCTTGCCCAAGATCGGCAGCGGGCTCGCGGTGCAGGTGACGATGATGTCGTGCTGTGCCAACTGCTCCGGCAGTTCAGCCAGCGTGATGGCGTGGCCGTTGATGCGTCGCGCCAGCGTCTGCGCACGCTCCAGCGTGCGATTGGCGACCGTGATGTGCTGCGGATTACGCGCGGCGAAGTGGACGGCGTTGAGTTCGATCATCTCGCCCGCGCCGATGAACAGGATGCGCTGCTCGGCGATGCTGGGGAAGATGCGTTCCGCCAGCTTTACGGCGGCGGCGGCCATGGAAACCAGGTTGGCGCCGATCTCGGTCTGCGTACGCACGTCCTTGGCCACGGAGAAGGTGCGCTGGAACAGCTTGTGCAGCAGGAAACCCATGGTGCCGGCCTGCTCGGCCTGGCGCACCGCCTGTTTCATCTGCCCCAGTATCTGCGGCTCACCCAGCACCATGGAGTCCAGCCCGCTTGCCACGCGGAAAGCATGCTTCACCGCCTGCTCCTGCGGCAGGCGGTAGATGTACGGCTCGATCTCCGCGGCGGGCAGATGATGGTAGGAGGCCAGCCAATCCACGGCCCGCACGGGCGCGCTGGTGCTGCAGTAGATCTCGGTGCGGTTGCAAGTGGAAAGAATGGTCGCCTCTTTGGCGGCACCTTTATTCACCAGATCGCGCAAAGCCGAATCCAGCGTCTCGACATTGAACGCGATCTGCTCACGCACGGCGAGCGGCGCGGTCTGATGGTTGATGCCAAAGGTGAATAACTGCATGGGAAGGAACGACTATCCGGTTTCGCAAGGAAACGGATTATAGAGGCTGGACGGGCCGAACACCAGCCAGCCCAGCACTCCGGCCTGCTGCCTACTTCTTGCCCTGCAATTCCGCCAGCGCCATTTCGGCATCCTTGCGCAGGCTGCTCTCCGGATGCTTCTTCAGGAAATCGCCGAATGCGGTCTGCGCCCCCGCCACATCGCCGGCATCCACCAGGGAGATGGCTTTCTTGAAGGCCGCCAGTTCGTCGGCATCGACGGGCGGGGTATTGGCCTCGCCTTTCCAGTAGACATCATCCGCATCCGCCTGCGAGCCGCGCACGCCCCCCACGGCGGTGGTGGTGGTGATCCGCTTCTTGGGCGTGAGCAACTCGACCTTCTTGCGCAGACGCTCCCACAACGAACCACCCTGATTCTCATCAGCGCCGTACGCCGGTGTCGCCAGCGCCATGCCCAGCAGAACGAGCAACGCGATCAATCTTTTCATGTTGAATCTCCTTGGTTAAGGTTGCTACACGCGCAACGGTACATCCGACTTAAAGTGCGTTCAATAGTTCCAGGGCCAGGGCCCGGTGCTCGGTCTTGACTGCAGGATCCAGCTTCTGGGCCTTGATGAAGGCGGCCTTGGCCTGCTTGATGTCCTTGGTCGCCTTGTAAGCGCGCGCGAGGTTCACCCACACATGCGCGTCCGTGGGGGCGGCCTTCGTGGCGGACAAATAAGCTTGCTGCGCCTCCTTGTACTTATCCTCGATCATGAAGATGTTGCCGCGATTGTTCATCGCCGCCGCATTCTTGGGTTGCAGGCTGAGCACCTTGTCGAAATACTTCATCGCCTCCTTGCGGTCGCCGGCCTTGGCCAGGATGATGCCCATCTGCAAATGCGCCTCGGCATCGGACGGATTCGTCTTGATCGCATTGAGGTAGCGCCGCGTCTTGGTCTGCGAGCTGATCTTCAGCACCGACATGTGGTCGCCCGGAAACTTCTTCTCGATCTCGGCACGGACAATCTCGCTCTGCTTCGCAGTCGAGACCGGCAGGCTCGCCGGCTTGTAGGTTTCCCATGCGGCATGCACATCCAGCACGGTCAGGCCGTTGTCCTTCCACTTGTAATAGGTCGCAGCCCCTTTTTCCCAGGCCTTGATGAAGGCATTGCCGACCAGCGTGGTCTCGACCGGGATCCACAGCTGGTCCTCGTAGATCACATACATGTTGTCCATGGTGTAACCGTCCTCATCCGCCGCGATGCCGGTGGAGAACATCATGAGCATGTGGCCAGGCACTTCCAGCACGCGGGTAGCGATCCCCATGCTCTCCAGCACGGAAGAATAGAACGCCACCAGATCGTCGCAGTCACCGGACTTGCGCTCCAGCGTCTCGCGCGGGAACTGGATGTAGTCGACCGTGTTCACCTTGCCCGAGCTTACCTGATACGGATTGCTCGGATCCTGGATGTAGGTCATGCCGTACACGCCCAGCATGTCGAACAGCGCGGCCGCCAATTGCGCCTCATCCTTGGTCTCCCGGAATTGCGTCGCCACCGAGCGCCCCAAGTTGATCATCGGCACATCCTTGGGCGTGATGAAGGTGGCGAAACGGCCGCGCTCGTCCCACGTCAGTCGGTGCTTGTCGTAGACGTTCACCGTCGGGTTCTTGGTGAAGGTCACGCGCTTGCCGCTCTCGAAATAACTGGCCTCGATCAGCGCCTGCACCGAGCTGTCTTCGGTCAGCGTCAGGATGCTGTTGTTGAACACCGCCTTGAGCGCCACTTCCTCGCTCTGTCCCGGCAACAGCTTGTCCAGTTTGGTCTCGGTCGGGAAATCCATGAAATCCTTGAGCTGAAAAGTGACCATCAGTCGCTGCATGGTCTTGTTGGTGTTGTTGGTCAGCTTGATGCGGCCAATACCCTGCTGTTCATAGATCTTGTAGGAATTGGAGAACACGTCGTGCAGCTGGACCACGTCGATCTCCAACGGCGGGCGATTGAACACCTGCGTGGTCGCCTCGACGGCGAACTTCTCGGATTCGGTCCCGTCGCTGCTGAACGTCGAGACGTAATAGGTGTACTTGGTCTCCGGGGTCAGCGCGTCCTTGATGAATGCCGGCTCGGTGACCTCGCCGATCTTGGTGAACGCATCGCCCTCCTTCTGGTAGATGCGGTAGGCGCCGAAATACTTGGCGTCGGCCGCCGGCCAGGTCATCTTCACCTGCCATGGCGTGGTCTCGACCTGCACCGCCGCCAGCGTTGGCGGCACATACTTGGCCGGCACGCCGCTCACCACCGCACTGGTCGCCCCTTCGAAACCGTAATGCGTCTCGCCGCCCACGCGGTAGTAGTAGCGCACATCAGCCTCCAGTTCCATGTCCACGAACTGGCTGGTCGGACTGGTCCCGACCTGCACGAAACCGCCGTTCTCGCTCCTGGAGCGGTAGACCCGATATTGTTTGATGTACTGCGAGCTGGCAGGCGTCCAGCGCAGCTCGATGGAGTGAACCTTGTCCTGCGCCACGAGCTGTTGCGGCGCCTCCGGCTTATGCAAGTTCGCCAACACCTGCACGCGCTTGTTGCCGCTGTCCGCGACCAAAAAACTGGAGCCGCCGGCGTAGGCAATGGCGACCGGCGTGTTGAAGCCGCCCGCACCGGAACCTTTGGCCCCGAGCGAGCGCAGCTGCTGCCCCTGCGGCGAGAACACCTTGACCTGATCGCCATCCAGCACCATCACTTCCCCGTTTACCGCGATCAGCGCGACCGGATTGGACAGCAGACTTGCGCCCTCTTTGGTCCTGCCGAATTCATCCAGCGACTTTCCCGCCGAGGAATAGGCCAGTACGCTGCCGCGCGACTCGTCGAGGATGTACAGATTGTCGTGCTGGTCGAAGGCCATGGACACCGGCGCCCGCAATTTTCCGGCATTGTCGCCGTTCAGCGCATTCAGGAATACGCCGTCGCTGCGGAAGATCTGCACATTGCGGTTGGAACGATCCGCCACGAACACCATGCCGGAAGCGGATACCGCGATCGCCGTCGGATCCCTGAACTGCCCTGCCCCACGACCCTCGCCGCCGAAACTCATGAGTACCTTGCCGGCCTCATCCAGCTTCAGGCCGCGGCCGCTCTTCCGGTCGAGCACCCAGATCGCCCCCGTCTTGTCCACGGTAACGGCGGACAACTGCACATTGTCCAGCTTGAGCGAGCCAGCGACCGCGCCCTTGCGGATCAGCAGCAGGCTCTTTTTCTCCTTGTCCACCGCATAGATCGTCTCCTTGCCATCCCAAGCCAGCGCGCCCGCCTCGGCGGGAATATTCTCCAGCCACTTCACCGATGCCCTGCCCGCCGCCTTGGGCAAAGGCTCCAGCATCTTGCCCGCCTCGACGACGAAAGCATTGATGAGCGCTTTCTTGGCATCGCCGACGAACACCTGCTGCGCCCTGTCCAGCGCCAGGCCGGACAGACTCATGAATTGCGCCTTGCCTTCCCCCTTGGAGCCGAAGGGGTAGGCCAGATTGCCCTCGAAATCGTATTTCAGGATGGAAAGGCTGGCCCCATCCGCCACATAGACGCCGTCTTCCGCCACGCTCAGCCCGACCGGCCGGCCGCTCTTGGGCAGCGCGCGCAGATAGTTGCCGTTCGGCCCATACACCTTGACCAACTTGTCATCCTCGTCGCGCACGTAGATGCGCCCTTGCGCATCCAGCGCGATATCCGTCGGCTCGCCCAGTTTCCAGGGCGTTTCCTTTCCGGCGTCACCGCCCGGCGGACTCAATGGCAGCGTATCGAGAAACACGCCGTTGATACCGAACATCTGTATGCGCTCGTTGCCGGTGTCGGCGACATACACCACGCCTTCATGCACGGCGATGCCGCTCGGGTCATCCAGCAGCACGTTGCCGAGGCTACCGCTCGCCTTGCTGCCGAAACTCCCCAGGTATTTGCCGCTGCCCAGGTCGAACATCACGACCTGCTCCGTCTCGCTGTCCACCACGTAGATCGTCTCGCCGACCACCGCGGCCGCTTCCGGCTGCTTGAGCAGTTCGGTCGCGGCACTCGTGGCAGCCAGCGTCAGGACGGGCTTGCCCTCCTGGTCCACTGCTTCCACCGAACCGTCCGGCCGGGAGAAATAGAGATTGCCACCACCCACTCCCAGCAGTTTCTGCAGTTTGGGCGCCGCGATCTCATTGCGGAAATCAGCCTTGGAGAACCCTCCGGTTGCGCTGACCGCAGCCCCCACCGCGCCTGAGGCCATGAAGAGTGACACCAGGATTGTGATGAATATTTTCCGCATGTTCCCGCCTATCCAAAAGTGAACTTCCCGACGCGAGGTGCACCCCGCTCGTTTGTTTTCGACATTCTACTTCTCGGCGCGATTGAATACGCCATCCCATTCCGCCGCCGGCGGGTTCTGCATGAAGTATTCGCAACGCTCAGTGTATATTTTACTCGGTTTATCGTCGGGCACACCGGCCAGCACGGAGCCGAACCCCGCCCGCGCCTTTTCCCATTCGCGCGCCCGGTACAGTGCCAATGCCGCGCCGAATTGCTCCGCCTGCTGCACATCCAGCGCGGAGAGTCCTTCCAGCGGCTCGTAGATCGTGACCGGCAAGTGCTTGCCGACCACGCGTATCTTGTCCAATTCCCGGTAACGGCAATAGTCGCGCGTTCTTTGATAGGTCTGCTCACCCACCAGATAGGCGACACCATAGTATTTCGCCGTTCCCTCCAGGCGCGCCGCCTGGTTCACTGTGTCGCCGATGACGGTGTATTCCATCTTCTTGCCCGACAGCCCCACATTGCCCGCCACCACCTCGCCTGACTGGAGGCCGCCGCGGATGGTGAACGGCTCCAAGCCTTCGGCTTGCCACTGGGCGCGCAACGTCTTCATCCGGCCATTGATGGCCTTTATGCAGTCTATGGCCAGCCGGGCATGGTCCGGCTGCGCCAGCGGCGCCCCCCAGTAGGCCATGATGCCGTCGCCGATAAACTTGTCGATGGTGCCGTCGTGCTGCTCGATTACCTGCACCATCGCCCCCAAGTATCCATTGAGTCGCGACACCACCTCCTGCGGCGGGTGCGATTCGCTGAAGGTGGTAAATCCCTTGATGTCGGTGAACAGCACGGTCACCTCCTTGCTGTCGCCGCCGATCTTGGCAGCCTCGGGATCCCTCTCCAGACGCGCCACCAGCTTGGGCGAGAGGTAGCTGGAAAACATCGAGCGCATCTCCCGCGCACTGCGCTCGAGCACCAAGTAGCGGAAGCTGCCGCCGACCAGTATCGCGATTGTGGCGGACATGACGGGGTAGATCATGTTGATCCAGTGCCCGGCGTTGAACATGTAGTAGGTGAGCCAGATGTAGCCGGACAGCAGCAGGACAGTCGCGGGGATCGCCCCGTACAGGCGCAGGCTGGTGGTCAGCCAGAACGCCAGCACACCCAGCAGCACGATGAATATCATGTCGATCAGCGCCTCCATGCCGCCCTGACGGATATGGCGCCCACTGATGATGTTGTCGGCGATGGTGGCGTGCAGTTCTACCCCCGGCGTGTTGCCATGGAAGGGCGTGACGCGCATATCGTAGATACCCAGGGCGGTCGCGCCAAGGAACAGTATCTTGCCCTTCAGCTCCTCCGGCGGGACGCGCCCATGCAGCACATCGGTAAAGGAATAGCGCGGATAGACGCCGGGGCCGCCCACATAATCGATCCACATCCGGTACTCGCCGTCCACCGGGATGCGGCGCTGCCCCACGGAGATGTCAAAGTCACCCGCAACGAATTCCTTTTCTCCCAGTGCCTGCATGGCCGCCGCCAGGCCCAGCGATGGAATCTGCTTGCCGTCCTTCTCGATCAGCAGCGGATTGCGCCGGATCACGCCGTCATCGTCCGGAAGCTGGTTGATATGCCCGATCCCGATAGCGCCGCGCTCGATCTCCGGCAGACTGCGCGTGATGGTGGTTACCCGACCGTTCTGATCAAAATCGAAGACGACCGCCAGCACCACGTTGCCTGCCCGTTTCGTGGCAGCCGCGAACAGACGGTCGTTCGCCACGTTCTCCCGTTCCGGAAAGAAGACGTCGAACATGACGACCTGAGCCTTCGCTGCGGCCAGACGGTCGAGCAGGCGCGCATAGCGGTCGCGGCTCCAGGGATAGCGCCCCAGTTCCGCTATGCTCTTTTCGTCGATGGCGATGATGCCGATGTTCGAACTGGGCGGGACCGGCCCGCGCATATCCTTGAAGCGCAGATCGTAAGTCCTGGCCTCGAAAGCCTCCAGGAAGGAATTCTGCGAGTAATAGAGGAACAGGACGCTGGAAACGCAAAGCACTGCCAGCGCGACGGAAAGCGCCCTGGTATGTCCGCGTGCAAGCAGCTTTTTCCAGAATGGCATGCCCATGTTTGTCATCTCCCCGACACGAACTGAAGCCGCCCCTTTGCGCTCCATTCGCCGCAATGATGCCATAGCTTGATAGGGAGGCGCTTGAAATGAAAGAGGCCCAACCTTGAACAGGTTGGGCCTCTTTCAATTGTCTGGTGGCTCGGGGCGGAATCGAACCACCGACACGCGGATTTTCAATCCGCTGCTCTACCAACTGAGCTACCGAGCCGTTTTTGCCCCCATCCCTCACGGGGTGGGTAAAACGAAGGCGCGCATTGTAGCGGCAAGCAGCAAAGCGGGCAACACAAAAAACGAACCCCGCGCAAGGCGGGGTTCGTCGGGTGCTACAAGTGCGATACCACAGGCACTTGGGGGCAGATTACATCATGCCGCCCATACCACCCATGCCGCCCATATCACCGCCCATGCCGCCGGCAGCCGGCTTGTCTTCCGGCAATTCAGCAACCATGCACGCGGTGGTCAGCATCAGGCCAGCAATGGAGGACGCGTTCTGCAGCGCGGTACGGGTGACCTTGGTCGGATCGACCACGCCCATCGCCAGCATGTCGCCGTACTCGCTG
>JBQGEN010000101.1:0-1976 GCA_052039615.1 Sideroxyarcus sp.
CGGAGAAGAGCATCTACACGAAGACGTTCTTAAATTCGTTCTCCATACGTGGGACGTTCTCGATGACCTAAAGATTGACGAGCCGATCTTGGTCGGTCATTCACTCGGAGGCATGCTCGCGGCGGAGATGGCAGCGATTGAGCCCCGGCGTGTGAAAAAGCTGGTTCTCGTTGGAGCGGCGGGCCTGTGGCTCGATGATTGTCCGACCGCAGATTTCTTTGCCATGACCCCGGAAGAATTAGTCGAAGCGGTCTTCTATGATCCGCGCTCGGACCTCGCCAAAGCATTTCTCTCGATGCCGCAGGACCAAGACGCCGCCAACGAAGTGATGATTCAGCGGGTGCGAGGTCTCGCAACCGCGGGTCGTTTTTAGTGGCCCCTCCCTGACCGTGGACTGAGCGGACGGCTGTACCGGGGGAAGGCACCAACACTGTTGGGGTGGGGTGAAGGCGAGAAAGTAATCCCGCCCCGGTACGCACAGGAGTTTCGCCGGTTGTTAACCGGTAGTGAGAAGGTCGAGACGACACTCATCCCTCGGGCAGGCCACATGCCACTTCTGGAGCAAACACAAAAGACCACCAAAGCGATTTTTGAGTTTTGCGGAAGATGAACAGAGTCATGCTTGGTTGACCAAGAGAGGACAAAGAGCATACCAATGGCAAATCCATCACCAAAGCTTGCGAGGTACAGGAATATTGTCGATGCCGACGGACACATTTTGGAACCGCCGGACGTGTGGGAAAAGTACATCGATCCCAAATATCGTGACCGTGCCTTGCGCATCCGCGTCGGGAGCGACGGGAAGGAATATCTTGAACTATAGGGACGCTACAGCAAGATGTGGAGTTGAAGAGGAACCTGTATATTTCCTGAGGAGTCACAGGAAGGATGTAGCTCACGATCATGTTAAGCGACGAGGATTATCAGGAAGCGGTGCGGCGGTATAAGAACATGCGGGTCAAGGGGCATGAGCGGCAACGCTATCACGCCCTGATCTTGGTGCATCGGGGGTATAGCTATCGAGAGGTGGCGGAGATTCTCCTGGTGGACGAAGAGACCATTAGTCGCTGGGTGAAGCAATATCACGAGCAGGGGTTGGGCGGACTGCGCAATCACCCGCACTGGGGTGGGGAGCATGGGCAACGCGAGCTCAGGGAAGAGCAAGTGACGGAGTTGCAGCGCATGCTGCGGGAAGAAGCGATGGCGGGGACGAAAGTGGGCAGTGGGTGGACGAACAAAGCGGTGCGACAACTGATTGCCGAGCGCTTTGGGACGACCTACAGCAAGAGTGGGATGCGCAAGCTGTTTGCGCATATGGGATGGAGTTATCAGTGTGGGCGCAAGCTCTACATTCGGCGCGATCCGGTGGATCAGGCGCGCTATGAGCTGGAGACGCGCGAGGCGTTGGCGAAGTACGCTCGGACGGGGCAGCCAGTAATCCCGTTAGCGGGAGATCAAAGCAAGGTGTATTTGGAAGGGACGCTGAGTCGGCGTTGGAATCCGATTGGGCAGCAGCCCGTGGTGGCCGACGGGGCCCGCTCGAAGCGGGCGGAGAATCTGTATGGGGCGGTGCATCTGGGGACCGGGGCGGAGGTCGCGCCCTTTGTGATTGATTGGCAAGATAGCGACGCCACGATTCGGTGGTACGAGTTGCTCTTGGAAGCCTGTCCTCACGGGCAGATTCTGTTGTGGCAAGACCAGGCCCCCCATCATACCAGTGACGAAGTCGAGGAGTGGTTAGCACAGCAGTCCCGGATCGAAGTGATTGCCTTTCCCAAATACACGCCCGAAGAGAACCCTAAGGAGGGGACGTGGAAGGATCTGAAGGAAGAAGTGAGTCATCACCATTGGCATGAGGCGATTGGGCACCTGCGCACGGCGATCGATCAATACTACCAAGCCGGGAAGACTCACGTCGTGAATTTCTTACAGAAGTTTGGCTATCGCTGGGTGGACGGGATCATTGAACCACTCCC
>JBQGEN010000102.1:0-7201 GCA_052039615.1 Sideroxyarcus sp.
TAGTCCATCTTGTAGACATGGTCGCCGGCGAGGATCACGATGTACTCGGGATCGTAGCCGCGCAGAATGTCGATGTTCTGGAACACCGCGTCCGCCGTGCCGCGATACCACTCTTCCTGGATGCGCTGCTGCGCCGGCAGCAGCGCCACGAACTCGTTGAACTCGCCGCGCAGGAAACCCCAGCCCTTCTGGATGTGCTCGATCAGGCTGTGCGCCTTGTACTGGGTCACCACACCGACGCGGCGGATGCCGGAGTTGATGCAATTGGACAGCGGGAAATCGATGATGCGGAACTTGCCGCCGAACTGCACCGCCGGCTTGGCATTCCAATCGGTCAGGTTGTGCAGGCGGCTGCCTCTGCCACCCGCCAGCACCAGCGCTACGGTGTTCTTGGTCAGTGCGCTGATGAAACGCGGCGAACGCATGTCTTGAACCATGTTGCCACCTCCCTTTTCTCAACCTCGAATGACATCCCCTACGCGATGGCGCGATACAGATCCAGATAATGCTGCGCACTGCCGCGCCAGCCGACATCGCGGCGCATGCCATTGAGCTGTATCTGCCGGAACGACTTGTGCTCGCGGTAACTGTCGATGGCGGCAACGACGGCGCGATACAGTGCGGCCGGCGTCGCCTCGTCGAACACGAAACCGGTGCCGTCCGGCAGGCTCGCATCGACGACCGAGTCGGCCAGACCGCCCGTCCGGCGCACCACCGGCGGGGTGCCGTAATGCATGCCATACATCTGGTTCAGGCCGCACGGCTCGAAACGCGACGGCATCAGGAAGATGTCCACGCCCGCCATGATCTGGTGCGACAGCCCTTCATCGAAACGCACATTCACCGAGACGCGTCCAGGATAGCGCTGCGCCAGCGCCAGATAGCGCCGCTCCAGGTCCGGCTCGCCGCTGCCGAGCAGTGCCAGTTGCGCACCGCCGTCCAGCAGTTTGGGCAGGCACTCGAGCAGCATGTCCAGCCCTTTCTGGTATGTGAGACGGCTGACCACACCCAGCAAAGGCGCACGCTCGTCGGCCTCCAGCGCGAGGCGCTGCTGCAGCGCACGCTTGCCGTCCGCCTTGGGCGCCAGGTCGCTGCTGTCGTAGCGCGCCGCCAGATACCGGTCGGTCGCGGGATCCCATTCCTGTTCGTCGATGCCGTTCAATATCCCGCTGACATCGCCGTTGCGCACGGTGAGCAGCCCCTGCATGCCATAGCCCATCTCGGTCGTCTGGATCTCGCGTGCGTAGGTCGGGCTGACCGTCACGATACGGTCGGCGTAATGCAGGCCCGCTTTCAGGAAAGACAGGTAGCCGTGAAACTCCACGCCGTGCATGTCGAAGCAGGAATGCGGCAGATCGAGCGGCTCCAGCCAGACGCGGTCGAAACTGCCCTGAAAAGCGATGTTGTGGATGGTCATCACCGTCCTGGCATGCGCCTCCCGGCTCAGATGCAGGTAGGCCGGAGCGAGCCCGCTCTGCCAATCGTTGCAGTGCACGACGTCGGCGCGCCAAGCGACAGGCGAGCCGGCGCTCCCCAGCAGCGCCGCCACTCTGGACAACATGCCGAAACGCATGGCGTTGTCCGGCCAGTCCCCGCCCAGTTCATACTGGTACGGCCCCGCCACGCGGCAGAAATACTGCGGCGCATCCAGCACGTACACCGGCACCGCGCTGTCCGGCATCTTCGCGCTCAACAGCCGCACCTCCGGCTGCCCCGGGAACACCGCGAAGGTGGCGACCGTGCGCTTGTTCTCCAGCTTGTCCAGCACCGGGGTATAGCCCGGGATCAGCAGGCGTACGTCCTGCCCCAGCGCCTGCAGCGCGGCGGGCAACGCACCGCTGACATCCGCCAGGCCGCCGGTCTTGATCAGCGGATGAACTTCGGAGGTGACGAACAATATCTTCATTTGAGCGCGTTGTAGTGACGGATCAGGCCGTTGGTGGACGAGTCGTGCGCGGTGATCTCGGCACCGCTGCGCAATTCCTGTTGCAGTTTCGAGGCCAGCTGCTTGCCCAGTTCCACGCCCCACTGGTCATAGGAATTGATGTTCCAGATTATGCCCTGCACGAATATCTTGTGTTCATACAGCGCGATCAGGCGCCCCAGCGTGCGCGGCGTCAGCTGCCGGAACAGGATGGAATTGGTCGGCTTGTTGCCCTCGAACACCTTGTGCGGCAGCAACGCCTCGATGGCTTGGGCATCCATGCCGGCGGCCTGCATCTCGGCGCGCGCCTCCCCCTCGGTCTTGCCGCGCATCAGCGCCTCGGTCTGCGCGAAGAAATTCGACAGCAGCACCGCATGGTGCTCGCCCAGCGGGTAATGGGTCTGCACCGAGGCGATAAAATCCGCCGGGATCATCTGCGTCCCCTGGTGGATGATCTGGAAATACGCGTGCTGGCCGTTGGTGCCGACGCCACCCCACAGAATGGGGCCGGTGGCGTAATCCACCGGCCGGCCGTCGCGGTCCACCCGTTTGCCGTTGCTCTCCATGTCGGCCTGCTGGAAATACGGCACGAAATGCTCCAGCGCCTGGTCGTAAGGAAGCAGCGCATGCTTGGTGACGTCATGGAAATTGTTGTACCACACGCCCAGCATCGCCAGGATCACCGGCATGTTCTGTTCCAGCGGCGCGCTGCGGAAGTGCGTGTCCATCTCGTAGCCGCCCTGCAGCAGTTCCTCGAAGTTGTCCATGCCGATCACCAGCGCGATGGACAGGCCGATGGCCGACCACAGCGAATAGCGGCCGCCGACCCAGTCGGAGAAGCCGAACATGTTGGCCGGGTCGATGCCGAACGCGGCGACCTCGCCGGCGTTGGTCGACAGTGCCACGAAGTGCCGCGCAATGTGTTTGTCGTCGCCGGCGCGGCGCAGGAACCAGTCGCGTGCCGAGCGCGCGTTCATCAGGGTCTCCTGCGTGGTGAAGGTCTTGGAGGCGACGATGAACAGCGTGGTCTCCGGGTCCAGCGCCTCCAGTTTCGCCAGCAGGTCGGTGCTGTCGATGTTGGATACGAAATGCGCGCGCAGCCCGCCGGCATAGGGATGCAGCGCCTCGCACGCCATGAGCGGGCCGAGGAAGGAGCCGCCGATGCCAATATTGACCACGTCGCTGATCGGCTTGCCGGAATAACCGCGCCATGCACCGCTGCGCACCTCGTCGCTGAAGCGGCGCATCTGATCCAGCACGTGGCGTACGCCGGGCAGCACATCCTGTCCGTCCACCAGAACGGGTGCATGCTGCCTGTCGACTGCCGCGCGCAGGGCGGTGTGCAGCACCGCGCGCTGTTCGGTGCAATTGATTTTGGCGCCGGAGAACATACGGTCGCGCCAGCCTGTCACATCGGCTTGCCGCGCCAGATCGAACAGCAAGGCCATCGTGTCCTGCGTGACCAGGTTCTTGGAATAATCCAGCAGCAGGTCGTCCAGGCGCAGCGAGAAACGCTGGAAACGCTGCGGGTCTTCCGCGAACAGACGGCGCATCGAAAGCTGTCGGTTCGCCGCATGATGCGCAAGCAAAGCCTGCCAAGCCGTCGATTGTTTCAGTGCACTCATACTCTCCCCTTGTTTGTTCCTTAACGCACTTGCTGCAACACGATGCCCGCCAGCGGCGGCAGCGTCAGCTGCAGCGACTGCTGTTCGCCGTTCCAGCCGATGTCCGAGGTATCCAGCCCCAGCCCGTTGCCCATGTTGGAGCCGCCGTAATAATGCGAGTCGCTGTTGAATATCTCGCGGTAGCGTCCCTTGTGGCGCATGCCGACGCGGTAGCCGGTGCGCGGCACCGGGGTGAAGTTGAACAGCACCACCACGTGCGATCCGTCGCGCGCGATGCGGCGGTAGCTCAGCACCGAATCATCGGCATTATTGCAGTCCAGCCACTCGAAGCCCTGCGGCGAAAAATCCAGTTCGTGCAGCGCGGGGATCTCGGCATACAGGCGGTTGAGATCGCGCAGCAGAGCCTGCACGCCGCTGTGTTCGCCGCGCGCGAGCAGATGCCAGTCCAGCTCCGTGCCGACCTTCCACTCGTGCCCCTGCGCGAACTCGTTGCCCATGAAGTTGAGCTTCTTGCCGGGATAGGTCATCTGGTAGGTGAACAGCAGGCGCAGGTTGGCGAACTTCTGCCACGCGTCGCCCGGCATCTTGTCCAGCAGCGAACGCTTGCCGTGCACCACCTCGTCATGCGAGAACGGCAGCATGAAGTTCTCGGTGTAGTTGTAGAGCTGACCGAAGGTGAGCATGTTGTGGTGATAGCGCCGGTGCACCGGATCATGCTCGATATAGCGGAGCGTGTCGTTCATCCAGCCCATGTTCCATTTCATGGTGAACCCCAGCCCGCCCAGATAGGTCGGGCGTGACACCATCGGCCACGAGGTCGACTCCTCGGCCAGGGTCAGCGTGCCCGGAAAACGCTCGTGGGTCATCACGTTCATTTCGCGGAAGAAATCGACCGCCTCCAGGTTCTCGCGGCCGCCGAAGCGGTTCGGCAGCCAGTCGCCCGCCTTGCGCGAATAATCCAGATACAGCATGGACGCCACCGCATCCACGCGCAGGCCGTCGATGTGGAACTCGGACAGCCAGTAGTGCGCGTTGGCCAGCAGGAAGTTGCGCACCTCGTTGCGGCCGTAATTGAAGATCAGCGTGCCCCAATCCTGATGCTCGCCGAGACGCGGGTCTTCGTGCTCGTACAGCGCCGTGCCGTCGAAGCGCGCCAGCGCGAAACGGTCCTTCGGGAAGTGCGCGGGCACCCAGTCGAGAATCACGCCGATGCCATGGACATGGCAGGTATCGACGAAGTAGCGGAAGTCGTCCGGCGTCCCGTAGCGGCTGGTCACGCCGTAATAGCCGGTGGTCTGATAGCCCCAGGATTCGTCCAGCGGGTGTTCGCTGATCGGCATCAGCTCGATGTGGGTGAATCCCATCTCCTGCACATAGGACACCAGGCTGTCCGCCAGCTCGCGGAAGTTGTAGAAGCGCCCGTCCCAGTGTCTTTTCCAGGAACCGGCGTGCACTTCATATGCGCTCAGGGGCTGATGCAGCCAGTCGCGTCCGCCTCGCTGTTCCTGCCAGAACGCATCGCGCCACTGGTAGCCGTCCAGCCGTGCCACGCGCGACGCCGTGCCGGGACGCATCTCGAAGCTCAGGCCGTAGGGGTCGGTCTTGACGAACACATCGCCGTTGAAACGGTTGCGGATCTCGAACTTGTAGAACTCGCCCTGCCCGATGTCCGGCACGAAGATCTCCCACACGCCGCTGCTGCCCAGCGCGCGCATGGGGTGCACGCGCCCATCCCAGCCGTTGAAATCGCCGACCACGCTGACGCGTTCCGCGTTCGGCGCCCATACCGCGAAACGCACGCCCCACACCCCTTGGCACTCCATGTGGTGCGCGCCGAGCATGCGGTAGGCCTGCTCCAGCCGGCCCTGCGAGAACAGGTAGAGGTCGTGCTCGCTGATGCTGCTGCCGAAGCTGTAAGGGTCATGCACCTCGATGTCGTGGTTGAAGAAATTGACCTTCAGGCGGCAAGGGGCCGGCAGGGCCTGCCGGCCCTGCCACAGATAGAAACCGGAGGGATCGCGGCTCAACGCCTGCCAGGCCTCGCCGTCATGGGCGGCGACCGCGGTCGCGTGGGGCTGATAGACCCGCAGCACCCAGCCGGACTTGTCCTGATGCAGGCCCAGAAAAGAGAAAGGGTCGTGATGGCGCGCTTCCAGAATCGAGCGCTTGTTCTGTGTTTCACTTGGCATGCCGAGCTCCTGAACCGCAAGATGACCCCTGCGCAGAGGGGGAGCAAGTTACTAACGTAACATCATTTGGCCCGTGACGAAGAATACACCAGACGCCGGCAGGATAGTCACCGCCGTCCTGCCGTTATGCCGAAAAGTCTGTGCCGGGATGCTGAAATACTCATGGTGCGAAAGGAGAGACTCGAACTCTCACGCCTTGCGGCGCTGGAACCTAAATCCAGTGCGTCTACCAATTCCGCCACTTTCGCCTGAGGACCCCGGGATGTCCGGGGGGCGCGCATTATAACCGAGCGGATTTCAATCGCCAGCGATTTGCACCACCGTGCGCCCGCGCGTCTCGCCCCGGATCAGCGCGGGGAACACCTCCGGCAGGTCTGCAAAAGGAACGCTGTGTGCGAGCCGCGCCCGCTGGCGCGGCTTCAGGTCACGCGCCAGTCGCCGCCACAGGTGCTGGCGCAGCGCCATCGCGGTCGCGGCGGAATCCACCCCCAGCAATTTGACCCCGCGCAGGATGAAAGGAAACACCGTGGTGTGGAGCTCGATCCCGCCAGCGTTGCCGAAGCTGGCGATTGCGCCATCTTGCTGCATACTGCGCGCAAGCCAGGCCAGCGTATCGCCGCCCACGGCATCCAGCGCTCCCGCCCACTGAGCCTTTTCCAGCGGGCGCGTGCTTTTCAGATCGATGCTGCTGCGCGCCAGCACCTCGCTCGCCCCAAGCGACTTCAGGTATTCGTGTTCGCTGTCTTTTCCGGTCAGAGCGACCACGTGGTATCCCAGCTGCGACAGCATCTGTATCCCCAGGCTGCCCACCCCGCCGGTCGCCCCTGTGACAATCACCTTGCCCTTGTCCGGAGAGAGCTCGTTCTGTTCCAAACGATGGATGGCGAGTGCCGCAGTGAAACCCGCTGTACCCAGCGCCATCGCCTCGAACAGGGACAGATTCGATGGCAGCGGCACCACCCACTCCGCCGGAACGCGCACATACTCGGCAAAGCCGCCGTCGTGCGCCACCCCCATGTCGTAGCCGGTGACCAGCACCTCATCGCCTGCCTTGAAGCGCGCGTCCGACGAACTCTCCACGACGCCGGAGACATCGATGCCGCCGACGCAGGGGAAACGGCGTATCACCTTGCCGGCTCCGGTCGCGGCGAGCGCGTCCTTGTAATTCACTCCGGAGAAATGCGTCCTGATGACCACTTCGCCGGGATCGAGATCGTCCGGCGACACTTCAACGAATCGGCCAGAGGATTTGCCACCTTCATCGAAGATGCGATAAGCGCGAAAAGTAGCCATTACAGATCCAGCAACAATTGTCCCGGATACTCCAGGAACTCCTTGATCGCAATCAGAAACTGCACCGCTTCGCGCCCATCGATGATGCGGTGGTCGTAAGACAGCGCGAGGTAGTTCATCGGGCGGATGACAACCTGTCCGTTCTCGGCCACCGGGCGGTCCTTGGTGGC